>CALLZL010000367.1 GCA_937859575.1 uncultured Chloroflexota bacterium | reverse complement strand
GCAGCTGATGGCCGAACTGATCCGCTTCTTTACCCGGCGCGGCGGGCGCGTCCTCGACCCGTTTGCCGGAGTCGGCGGCACGCTGCTCGGCTGCGCGCTCGAAGGGCGGCATGGCTATGGAATCGAACTCGCGCCGGAGTATGCCGCGATCTATCGCGAGGTGAGCGCCACCCTCGGGCTCGCCGAGCAGCTGCTCATAACCGGCGACTCACGCCGCCGCGAGACGTATGATCAACTCGGCGAGAACGAATTCGACCTCATCCTGACCGATCCACCCTATGCCCAGATGATGGCACGACCAAAGACCGGCGAACGCAAGAAGCAGGGGCGTGGTGATGCGACACCCTTCACCAGCGATCCGGCCGATCTCGGCAATCTGCCATACCACGAGTTCCTTCCGGCGCTTGCCGAATTGCTCGCGATCCCGTTGGCGCGCCTGCGCCCGCGTGGCTACCTGGTGCTGTTTGTGAAGGATCTCCAGCCGACCGCCGAGCATCACAATATGTTGCATGCCGATATTGTGGCGCAGCTGGCGCAGATTCCCGATCTGCGCTTTCGCGGCTATCGCATCTGGCACGATATGAGCCAGAATTTGTACCCCTTCGGCTACCCGTTTGCCTTTGTGGCGCACCAGGTACATCAGTTTATTCTGGTTTTCCGCAAAGAACAGTAGCAGACACAATTGCGCAGGCTTGCGGCGGGTTCTTGAAGGTCAGCGACCCAGCAGATCATACACACTGTGAAGATAGGTGCGGGCAATCGGCAGGAGTGTATCGATATCGACATATTCATTGGCTTCGCAGGTGTTGCCGCCCTGTGGCCCGCAGATCAGCGTCGGGATCCCGCCATGCACCGCAAAATGGTTGGTATCGGCGACACTGCGCCCCAACACGTGACGAATCGGTAGCCCCTGCTGCTGGCCAAGATGGCGTGTGACGATCTGCACCAGATCGCTTTCGATCGGCACCACAAACGGCCCGGGAGCCGGTGTCGGGCGATCATCCCAGCTCAGTTCCCAGCGTGACTCGATCTCGGTATCGGCAACAATCGCACGGATCTGTTCTGCCGCCTCGGCGAGTGTCTGGCCGGGCAGAATATGGCGATCAATATAAACCTCGGCATGTTCAGGCACCAGGATGAGCGTTCCACCGCCATGCATGCCAATCACCGCCATGCTGCCGGTCATGTCGAACTGCGGGTCATACCCCAGCGAGCGAATATCGGTATCGGCAAGCCGGCCAACGACGCGCGCCGCATCAGCAACGGCGTTGATACCGCCGCCAAAGGCGGCATGAACAGTTTTGCCGGCGAAGTGCAAGCGGAAGACATGCCGGCCGCGCTGGCCGATTGTGAGGGTTCCGGCGGCCGATGGTTCGGGCACCAGGCAGGCGATACAGCCCTGCAACAGGCCGCTGTCGATCAGCGCATGTGCCCCGCGCGACCAGTTCTCTTCATCGGTGGTACCGGCAACGATCACCCGGCCACGCAGCCGGGTACCATCCTTGATCAACTGCTCGACGGCACCAAGCGCGCATGCAGCACCACCCTTCATATCGTGGCTGCCAAGGCCGTAGAGCCGGTTGCCGACACGCCGTGGGGTGAATGGATCGCCCTCCCAGCCGTCAAAAACGTCGAAGGTATCGAGATGGAAATTGATCAGGATAGACGGCCCGTCGGCCGGGCCATCGATCCAACCGACGATCGTATCACCGGCTTCAGCGACCGGCAAGCGCCGTACCCCCTGCAGGCCGATAGCCCGAAAATGCGCTTCGGCCCAGTCGGCGATCTGCTGTTCGCGGCCGGTCGGCGATGGGATGGCAACCATGGTGCCGGCAAGTTCGAGCAGTCGTTCCGTATTCATAATCTCCCCCTGTACATACCCAACCGATACTCCGCCATGGGGCACGCTGTGTCGTCCATCCACCCGCATTATGCTTCGAGCAGGGCGGCCATACGAGGGATGATCGCGCCCCAGTCGTACTGTTCGACAACCAGGCGGCGACCATTGCCGGCAAGCCGGCGGCCGAGAGCAGGATCGGCAAGCAGGCGCAGAACTGCGTCGGCAAATGCCGCCGGCCCATCGGCAAGCAAGCAGTGAGTTTCGTGTGCCAGGCCATTGACCCCCTCGGCACCCATAGTGGTCGAGACAACCGGGGCTTCGAGGGCGAGTGCTTCGAGCAGCTTGAGCCGCATGCCGCCCCCGATCCGCATCGGCACAATATAGACATCGGCACCGGCAATGTAGGGCCGTGCATCGGCCACTTCGCCGGTAAGCACCAGCCGGCCGGCGGCCGCAAGCGCCTGCAGGGCGGCTGTCGGACGACGGCCAACAGCGACCAGCTGCAGATCGGGCCGCACGGCGCGCAGCAGGTCGAGCGGCCGACCGGCAAACCATGTCAGCGCGTCAACATTAGCACGAAAGTCGAGCGTTCCGCTAAACACAAGGGTCGGTGCGGCAAATGCCAGCGCACCACTCACCGCAGCCGGGGCAAATGCTGCCGTATCGACACCATTGGGCACCACCGCAAAACGATCATGGCCGGCGAGCCGCGCCAGCATGCGCCGGTCGTCGTCGGAAACAACAGCAATCGCATCACAGCAACGCATGACATATCGTTCGTAGGCGGCAAGTTTCTGCCACTGCACCAGTGAATAGAGCCCGCCGGCGAGTTCGCGTAGCCGATGACCGCCGCCACGCAGCGCATTGCGCAGGCTGGTGAAAGCAGCCCGCTGTTGCAACTGGTATTCGGCATTAAACTGATCGAGCACCAGGCGTGGGCCGCGCCGTGGGCCTTGCGCGATCTGCAGCAGATAGCCGGCCATTTCGATACTCTCGGCCACGACAACCTCAAACGATTCGGCAGCCAGCAGGTGATCGAGTGCAGCAGCATAGGCGGGGGAAGCATTGCGCAATGCCATGTCGGGGAGCGATGAGGAAAAGGTTGTGGCGGCACGGCGCACCATGCTGCGTGATGCCGGCCCACGCACCGCAAACACGCGGCAGATATCGTGCAGTGGTGCCATCGCGGCTTCGGCTGCCGGATCGACGGCGAAAGTCAGGCAGCTGAGATCATGGTGTGCAGCAAGGCCACGGGCGATCTGGTAGATCCGCATGCTACCGCCGCCGTGGGGCGGGAACGGCGGGTAGGGGGCCAGCAGCAGGATCTTCATCACGCCAACCCGCGCACGAGCAGATCCCAGATGCGCGGCAGAAAGATCATAACGCCGATCACGACCGCGCCGATAGCGGTGAGCAACACGGTGCCGGCGGCAACATCTTTTGCGATTTTTGCCAGCGGATGGAAATCGGGCGATGCCAGATCAACCGCCGCTTCGACAGCCGTATTGATTCCTTCGGCTGCCAGCACGATCAGTATCGTCACCGCGAGCACCAGCCATTCGAAGCGTTCGATTGCGAAACCGAAGCCGCAGCTGATCGCCAGCAGGGCGATCACACAATGGATCTGGGCGTTACGCTGTGTTCGCAACAGATAGACCAGGCCGCTCCACGCAAAACGCATCGAAGCCAGCAGCGTCGGGGCGCGCATCGGATGCGGCCGGTGTGCCGATTCCGGCCGCAAGCGAGGCGGCGGCGGTGCACTGATCATCGTGTTATGCTTCCTCGCGTGTCAACCCGATCCCAGCCAGGATCGCCTCCTGCCGCGCACGCATCAGTGCATCATCCTCCGCGCTGCGCTCGTGGTCGTAGCCAAGCAGATGCAGCATGCCATGCGCCACAAGGAATGCCAGCTCACGGCTGGTGGAATGACCATATTCGGCGGCCTGCGCCACGACACGCTCATACGAAATCGCCAGATCGCCGAGGTAGCGTGGCGTACCGGGCGGCACGACAAACGGCGGCCCGTCGCCGTCGTCGGCAAACGACAAGACATCCGTTGGTGCGTCGATGCCGCGAAAATCATGATTGAGCTGCTGCAATGCCGCGTCGTCGCTGATAAGCAGGCTTACCTCAATCGAATCCGAGATCGATTCGGCGGCCAGTGTCGCCGCCACAACCTGCTCGACCAGGCTGTGATCGACTGCCGCCGCATAGCGTGGATCTATCTGAAGTTCAACCACGAGCATATGGCCTCAATCGTCGCTTTATGCCGGTTTGCCGGGTGCCGAGGCATACTCGACACGTGGATGATAAATGCCGTGGAGTGTCGTCAGGAAGGCGCGCTGGATGCGTGAAATCTCGCGGATCGTGAGCGCACAATCGTCGAGCTGGCCACTATGGATCCGTTCATCAATGATCGACGCCACCAGTTCATCGAGCGTCTGCACACCGGGGCGGCCGTTCTTCGCCGAGCCGTTCTCGCGCGACGCGACAACCTTGCCGTGCTGCATTTTCGAGCGCACGGTCGCTTCGACCGAGTCGGCCAGCATCATGATTCCCTCTTCGCGGGTGCGTGGTTTGGGGCCAGGGTAGGTGAAATCGGCCACATCAACGCTATCATTCTGCTGCAAGGCCAGGTTGTAAAAATGTTTGATCACGCTGGTGCCATGATGGGTACAGATCAGATCGATCAGCGGCTCGGGTAATCCGGCGGCGCGGGCCATCTTTTCGCCTTCACGCACATGATCGGCAATAATCTCGGCGCTGGTACGCGGATCGAGATCATCGTGCACATTTTCGCGGTCGCTCTGGTTATCGGTAAAGAAATAGGGCCGGATCGTCTTGCCGATATCGTGGTAGTAGGATCCGACCCGCAACAAGAGCGCATCGGCACCGATCGCCTCGGCGGCACTCTCGGCCAGGTTGCCGACGGCTACACTATGGTAGTAGGTGCCGGGCGCCTCGCGGATCAATTTGCGCAACAGCGGTTGGGCCGGATGTGCCAGTTCCATCAGCCGCAGCGGAGTCACCAGGCCGGAAAGGTGGCCACAGACATTATAGAGCCCGAGCGCCAGAATGGTCGAAAGGAGCCCATTCAGCAACCCAAGCGCGAATGTCAGCAAGAGATTGGTGGCAATCAGCGCTTCACTCCCGGTAAGCTGAAACGCCAGGCGGGTCACGATCGTGCCACCGGCGATCGCCAGGCCACCGAAGACGAAATTGAGCGATCGTTCGCCACGGCCGAGGGCAAAGATTCCGCTGACGGCGCCAATCAGATAGGCTGCCGCGCTATCGAGCTGCCCATCACCGAGCAAGGCAATAAACAGGCTGAGCAAGACGGTGCTCACCATCCCGACCCCACGGTTGAAGAGTGCGGCTAACAGCAGGCCGGTCGTTGCCAGTGGGAAGGCAGCCAGCCACGATGGGCCGAGTGGCACGAGCAGGCGGCCGGCGAGCGCCGTACCGACAATCAGCGCGATCGTCAGGAGCAAAGGCCGACGATTCCGCGTGATCTGCGGCTGAGTAAAACCGAGGTAGATCGCAAACAGCCCGGCGGCAATCGCGGCGAGCAACCCATGCCCCAGGATCGTCGACCAATCCTTCTCGATCCGCACTTCGTCAAGCGCGCGTAGTTTTTCTTCGACATCCGGCGTCACGACATCGCCCTGGCGCACGATGTTTTCGCCCTGCAGGATGCGCACCGTTACCGGCTCGACGGCATCACGCGCCTCGGCTTTGCGCACACGCGTGGCTTCTTCATCGAGCAAGCGATTGACCTTGAGGAACGAACTGCTGAAGAGGATGATCAGATCACGCGGTTTGTCGCGGGCAACCAGTGATGCCCAATAGGGTAACGATAGTTCGCGCAGATCGCGGATGGCAGCTTCGCTCAGAGCATAGCTATTATTGTTGAGCGCCCGATCATAGAGCTCGATCGACGATTGACGCACCAATCGCCATTCTTCATCGGTCAGGGCAGCGATATCGGCCGCAAGCGCGCTCGAGATCACCAGGGTACTGTTGGGCAGGCTTGTGAGTTTGCTGCGCTCCTGATCACTACTGAGGCTTGGATCCTCTCGGATCTGGGTGATCGTCTGCAGCAGATTGACGAGCTGGAGCCGCTGTTGTACCGGAATCGTCGGGTCGCGCTGATACACGGCGGTATCGGGGGCGCTTTCGGCACGGGCGCGTTCTTGTTCGGTACGCCAGGCACTGACATACGTGACGGTACGGCCGGCCTGGATCGTCACCGGGCTCGGCTCACCAGGCTTGAGCCCGGGTGTGGTGGGTAGGCGTACCGAGAGCAAGCCCCACAATACCAGCCACAGGCCGACACCAAGCAGCACGAGCAGGTGGCGTTGAGCGCGGGCACGCTCAACGGCGGTTATCGGCTCACGCCGACGCCACAGCGTCAGAAGCCTTCCCTGCTGCATGATCCCCCCTTTCGGCACGGTAGCGGCACTGGCGCGACCATACCGAAAAACGCGCCGGATCCAAAACCATCACATCTGTTGCTGCCGGTTTACGGCGAAGCGGTGAGTAACTCGCGGGCAGCCTGGTTGAGCAAGCGCCCATCGGCACGCCCTTTGAAGCGCTGCACCAACACCGGCATAACTTTGTTCATGTCGCCAGGGCCGCCGGCACCAAGTTCGGCAATTACGGCAGCCACCAGCGGGCGCAGCTCATCGAGCGTCAGCTGGCGCGGCAGATAGGCCTCGAGGATTGCCGCTTCATCATCCTCGCGCTGTGCCAGATCGGCACGATGGCCCTTGCGATAGAGCTCGGCAGCCTCGCGGCGGCGCTTGACCTCTTTGCTCAGTGTCTCTTGCATCATCGCGTCGGTCAGCGCAATATCGCGATCCAGCGCTACTTCGGCGGTCGCATCCTGGCCGGCAAGCGCATCATAATTCGATTTCACCAGCGTCATCTGGGCATTCTTGAGCGCCGCAAGCGTCATGCGGATAACCTCGACACGCAGCCGGTCGCCGCCGCGCATGGCGCTCTTGAGATCATTCTGCAGCTGTTCTTGTATATTCATCAGTGGTACTCGCTATAGCTCAACGCGGCGTGGATGCACACGTTGTTTTTCGGCAGTCACAATCGCTCGAATCTGGCCGACGGTATCATCAAGCCGATCTTCGCGATTCATCACAACATAGTCGAAGTTATCGATCGCTTCCATCTCGCGTGCCGCAAATTCGAGCCGCCGTTCGATCTCATCCGGATCCTCGGTACGACGCCACTGCAACCGGGCACGCAATTCGGCAAAGCTCCCCGGTGCCACAAAGATCGTTGTTGTGCCGGGCACCATGCGGCAGATGGTAGCCGCCCCTTGAATATCGATGCGCAGGATGACATCACGACCGCTTGCCAGCGCCTGACGGATCTCGCTCTTGGGAATACCTTTGTAATGCCCATAGACATTGGCCCATTCGAGCAGTTCGCCCTGGCTGATCATCTCTTCGAACCGTTCGCGGCTCACAAAATGATAATCGTACCCTTCTCGTTCGCCCGGCCGGATGGGCCGGCTTGTCGCAGTAACAACAAAATGAAACGAGAATCCGAGTTCACGCATCCGCATTACGATCGAATCTTTACCAACACCCGAAGGCCCGGAAAGTACAACCAGCAGTGGATACGCCGGCTGCCCATCGAGAAGCGGATTGCGCGTCTCGTCGTTCATGAACGTTGTGCCTCACTTGTCCATGCTATACTCATGTCGCTGCAGCGCCTCATGCGCCGCTCAGGATCTCGCCAACCATCGGGCGAAATACGGCGGGTGGCTTGTGCCGAGCCGATGGCCTGTGCGCTGCAGACCGGCTCATAGGAAGACAGCACGACCATGTATTTTGATACCCTCACACTGGCTGCCGTAGCCGCAGAACTACAGCACCTGCATGGTGCCCGCATCCAGCGTGTCACTATTCCAAGCCGGCTGAGCATTGCACTCGAACTGTATGGTGCGCAGCGCCGCCATCACCTGCTGATCTCAGCCCATCCACGCTTTGCCCGTATTCACCTGTGTAACGAGAAACCGTCGCGCGGCGTGTCGAACGACACCCCGATGCTCCTGCTCTTGCGCAAATACCTGGTTGGCGGCCATCTGGTGGCAATTGAACAGCCGGATCTCGAACGGGTGTTAGTGCTTAGTATAGCCAAACGCGCTTCGGCGCGCAACTTACCCGGCGATGGCACAGAGCCGGATGGTCACGATGAACCGGCGGATGGTGCGGATGCAGCGTCTGCGCAGGCCGGCGATGAGCCGGGCGAAAAGCTGCACTCAGAGCTGGTGATCGAGATCATGGAACAACGCAGCAATATCGTGCTGGTAAGTGACGAGAATATCATTCTGGAGTGTGTACGGCGTGTGACGCCGGCGATGAGCCGGCGGCCGCTGTTGCCGCACGAACCATACGAACTACCGCCGGCTCAGGAGAAACGCGATCCACGCAGTGCAACGGCGGCCGGGGTAGCACTGCTGGCCGAACAAGCGACCGGTGATCTGGCACGTGCGCTCGTTGGCGCCTATCGCGGCCTCTCACCATTGGCGGCGCGCGAGGTAGCCTTCCGCAGCACCGGCCATAGCGAGACACCGCTGACACCCGATCTGCCGTGGGACACGATTGCGGCGGCACTGCGAGCGATCTTCCTGGCACCGGCACAACCCTCGGTCGCCGGCGCTGCCGATGCGCTGCAGGCCTATGCCGCCTACGCACTGACCCATCTGCCGGGGTGGCGTGCGGTCGAATCAATGAGTCAGGCGATCGATACCTTCTATGCCTCACGCGAGCAACTGACCCAACACCAGCAGCGCAAAGAGGCCCTGCGCGGCCTGCTGATGACACAGCGTGAACGCTACGACCGACAGCATCGCGCCCTGAGTGGTGAGCTTGAGCGCGCCCGCGATATTGATCGACTGCGCTGGGAAGGAGAGATGATCTTTGCCTTTTTGCATGCGATTGAACCGGGCCAGACAACCCTCGACATCGAAGGGCGCGTCATCAGCCTCGATCCACGGCTCACCCCGGTCGAGGCTGCCCAGGATCGCTTTCGCAGCTACGAAAAAATGCGCAGCGCAATCGCCGGCGTCCCCGAACGCCTCAAAGAGGCCGAACTTCGGCTGGCCGGTATTGATGAAACCATGGCACTGCTCGAACTTGCCGAGGGCTTCGATGAGATCGAAACGATCTACCAGGAAGCGATTGAAGAGGGGTTTATCGCTGCACCCGGCCGGCGTCGCGACGCCGGCAAGCGGCAATCACCACTGCGGATCGTGTCGAGCGATGGCTTGACGATCTGGGTTGGCCGCAGCGCCGGGCAAAACCAGCAAGTGACCTTCCGCCTGGCTTCGTCGGATGACTTGTGGCTGCATGCACGCGGCACGCCAGGCGCGCATGTCGTTATCAAGAACAACGGCCGGCCGGTGCCGCCACAAACCCTGCAGGAACCGGCGCCCCTGGCCGCCTACTCCGGCCGCAACCGCAACGAAGCTGCCGTCGATATCGATATCGCCCGCCGCAGCCAGGTACGGCGCATCCGTGGCGGGCCGCAAGGGCTCGTCAGCTACCATGCCGAACAGTCGCTGCGCGCCGTGCCGCGCCCACCCTGGTAGCACATGAAAAAAGGCGTCGCAGTGCGACGCCTTTCGAACAAGTGCAAAAAGAATGACTATGAGGTAGGCCACGAATTGATGATCCGATCGTACCAGACACCACTCACCGTCTGGCCAAGAATGGTGACAATCCCAATACAGACCAGCACAATCAGCAGGAGCAACAGGCTGTATTCGACAAGCCCTTGCCCCGGGGATGACCGTTCTATGCGGTTGCCAAAACCGCGCAGCCATGCGTTGAATGAGCCTGTGTGTGTAGCAAGACGTTGCATATGATGAACTCACCCCCTTTGCAGCTGATATGTGTCAGCTTCAGTATAGACGATAGTGCAATAGCTTATGGGCTCCAGAGCTTGACACTTCGTTCATCATGCCGCATGCCCGACGACCATACGCAAAGGAGCAACTGTGTTGCAGCAATTGATCAACCGCATTCAGCAACAACAAGAACAACAACAGCAGAAGCACGGCCCGCGTACCCTCGAACAGCTCGAAGCGTATGTCGGCCTGCCGATGCTGCCGTTCCGCCTCTTCTGGGATCATCTGGCAGCCCTGCGCCCCTGGTGGCCCTGGCTTTTGCCGTTGCTGGCCTGGATCACCTGGAGCAACTACCGCCGCGAACGCGCCCGGTTGATTGCCAACCGCAACAAATCAGCCTGATAACCTGACACACAGTAAAGCATGCATGATATGACATGACCTATCAGTGTGCCATGAATTTGCAAAATACCCTTTACGTTGTGCCGGTTACTATGGTATGATGCTCCAATCGATCCAGCAACCCGATCCAGGCATCCGATGCTAAACCAGGCAAGCGAGGCTGTATGGGCACGCACATCTCGGCTGATCCGCATCGTCCAGGGTATCATTTTCTGCCGCCGTCGAACTGGATGAATGATCCGAACGGGCTGATCCACTGGCGTGGCGAATACCACATGTTCTACCAGTACAACCCGCATGGTGCGTTTCACGGCACCATCCACTGGGGGCATGCCGTCAGCCGCGATCTGGTACGCTGGAGCGATCGGCCAATCGCCCTGGCACCAACACCCGACAGTTACGATCAGGATGGAATCTTCTCGGGATGCATGATCGATCATCATGGTATACCGACAATTGTGTACACCGGGGTACGCGGCCCCACGCAACGCCCCTGCCTGGCAACCAGCCCCGACGATCTGACGACATGGGTGAAAGATCCGGCAAACCCGGTGATCACACCACCGGCCGAGGTCGATCAGTACGACTTTCGTGATCATACGCTCTGGCGCGAGGGCGATACCTGGTATCAGGGAATCGGCACCTCGACCCATGGGGTCGGCTGTGTGCCACTGTTCCGCTCGCGCGATCTGCGTAATTGGGAATATCTTGGCCTGCTGTTCAGCGGCGATGCCACCACCGGATCGCTCTGGGAGTGCCCGGATTTCTTTACCCTGGCCGATCGGCATGTCTTGCTGCTTTCGCCCATTCCATTCAACCGCGTGATCTACTTCAGCGGCCGCTATCGTGATCACCGTTTGACGCCGGAAGTACAGGGCGAGGTTGATCTGGGCGGCTGTTTGTATGCACCGCAGAGTTTTAGCGATGCCCATGGCCGGCGCATTATGTTCGGCTGGTTGCAGGAAAACCGGAGTGTCGAAGCACAACGAGCCGCCGGCTGGTCGGGGGTAATGTCGCTACCACGGGTTCTGACTCTTCACCCGGATGGAACACTGGTGCAGACACCGGCAGCGGAACTGACGACACTACGCGGCGAGCATCGCCGGGTCGAGCGTATCGCGATTGCGGCGGGCAGCCCGAGCGTGCCGCCCGAACTGCATGGCAACCAGATCGAACTACGTGCTACCTTCGACACCGGGCGCGCCGAACAGTGCGGCCTGGCAATCTGCCGCTCGCCCGATGGTGCCGAAGAGACCCTGATCTTCTATGATCGTACCGCCGGTGCGCTGGTGATCGATCGCAAGCAGTCGAGCCTGAGTGCCGACGCCGGCCACGAGCGGCGTGCCGCCCCATTCATCCTCGAACCGGGCGAGCCGCTTGACCTGCGCATCTTTATCGATCACTCGGTGCTTGAGATCTTCGCCAACGACCGGGTCGCCATGGCGGCGCGCATCTACCCATCCCGGGCCGACAGCCGCGAGATTGCACCGATTGCGGCCGGTGGTCATGCCACCCTCACCGCCTGCGATGTATGGGAACTCGATTCGATCTGGAGTGCGCCGAGGAGCGAACTGGTATGAGCGAGCGCGTCTCTCGTTCGTTGCAACTGCGCGATCCGGAATACATCCCGGCGGCAGCCGTGGTACGGCTCGATCGCGGCATGCTGGTCGAGGCGCTCGGGCGCCTGCGGAATAGCAGCAGTATTGATGAACTGCGGCATATTACTGCGCAGCTGAGCCACCAGATCGATGCCGGTGAACTTGCCACCCGTGACGGCCAGGCCGCCATCGAGCTTTCACAACGCTATCTGCATGGCGATCTTGAACAGATCGAAGCAGCGCAGACACTCGAACGCGCCCATTATTATGTCGAGCGGCTGATCAAGGCGTTGCTTGAGGTGCGTACCGGCGCCCTCAACGATATCAACCTGAACCGCTGGAAAGAGTACGACGACATCCAGACCGACAGCTTGTGGCTGGTCGATAGGCGCGACCGCAGTGGGGTGCATACCGCCGACTACTGGGGTAATTTCGTGCCGCAGATCCCGTATCAGATGCTGCGGCGCTACACCCGCCCCGGCGAATGGGTACTCGATCCGTTCGTCGGCTCGGGAACCACCCTGATCGAGGCTCAGCGCCTCGGCCGCCATGCGATCGGAATCGACCTGCAGGAATCCAGTGCCGAGCAGGCACGCCGGGCGATCAGTGCTGAGCCGAACCCGCATGGTACGATCAATGCGATCTATACCGGCGATAGTGCCGTACTCGATTATGCAGCGCTCCTCACGCAACATCAGTGTGCGTCGGTACAACTCGCCATCCTGCACCCGCCGTACTACGATATCATCAAGTTCAGCGACGACCCGCGTGATTTATCGAATGCCGCCTCGATCGAGCGTTTCATCGAACAGATGGGCCAGGTGGTTGAACGCGTGACGCAGGTGCTTGATCGCGGCCGGTTTCTGGTGCTGGTGATCGGCGATAAGTATGCACGTGGCGAATGGATCCCGCTCGGCTTCCAGACGATGCATGCCGTCCAGCAGCATGGTTTTCTGCTGAAGAGCATTATTGTCAAGAATTTCGACCAGACGGCCGGCAAACGGGCCCAGAAAGAGCTCTGGCGCTACCGAGCGTTAGCCGGCGGCTTCTATGTCTTCAAGCACGAGTATATCTTTCTGCTTCAGAAGCAGTAAGCTCATACGATTGGGCTATCGGTACAGCTACGCACCAGCAGCCCCATCACCAGTACGATCATCAGGGAGAGATCTCATGGAGAAGATGTATGGCGCGCAGAGCATGATCGCGCCACTCAGACGCGTGCTGATGCGCCGGCCGGATGAGGGATTCGGGTCGGCCGGCCCACAGTGCGGGCATTGCACGGCACAACCGGCTGGCACGCGCCCAGGCCGAGCATGATGCACTCGCGGCGACACTGCGCATGGCGGGGGTGGAAGTGCTGCTGCACGAAGCGCCTCAGCCGGATCGCGCCGATTCGATCTTCGTCTTCGACCCGGCACTGGTGACGGATGCCGGGGCGATTATGCTGCGCATGGGCAAGGCCCTGCGGCGTGGTGAAGAAGCGACAATGGCGCAACGCTTCGCCGAGCTCGGCATCCCGATTATTGGCCACCTGAGCGGCGATGCCCTGGCCGAGGGCGGCGACCTGCTGTGGGTCGATGAACAGACACTCGCCGTCGGGTTAGGGTTTCGCACCAACCAGAGCGGCCTTGAACAACTCGCAACCCTGCTGACACCATTGGGGGTACGCGTCATCCCGGTTGAGCTCCCCTATTACACCGGGCCGGAAGCATGCCTGCATCTGCTCTCGATGATCAGCATCGTCGATGAGCGGCGGGCGGTCGTCTACCCACCATTGCTGTCGGTACCATTCTGGCAGGAACTGGAACGACGCGGATTTAGCTTCGTCGAGGTACCCGAAAGCGAGTTTGCAACCCAAGGGCCGAATGTGTTGGCGATCGCCCCCGGGCAGTGCCTGATGCTTGAAGGCAACCCCGAAACGAAACGCCGCCTTGAGGCCGCCGGTTGTGAAGTGCTGACCTATCGCGGCGAAGAGATTTCGTTGAAGGCCGAGGGCGGCGCGACCTGCCTGACACGACCGATCTTGCGCAGCACATAACCCACCGGCAGCTTAGGCCAAAGCCCTGCCGATTGGGCCGCCTCAGACGCCTCTCCAGCAATTACAGCTCATTGATTCTGATCACAAATTGGGTGCGTGCGCAAGATACGCACGCCCCCAGCGATCAAGCGCTTTGCGCATAGCTATACCCTTCCGACTCCATGCTGCGCAAGCAGCACCCTACACTATGTCATCGTTACCCGGCAACCACACTGCCCGGGAATGATGACATTTTATTTTCTTGACAATGTTGATCTGGTAAGTTATCATCACGGAAACCCACTGGTTTGTATCAATAAGGAGAACTGCCGTGATGGATAATGTCACGCCACCGCCACGCCTTTCAGCAGTGCGTATTGTAGTATTAAGCCTGGCGATCGTTGGTCTATTTGCGATCATCTGGGTGCCGAACGTATTTGGGCGCGGCAAACCAGGTGGTGCCACCACCGCCTATGAAGTATGGCTCACCGATCAGAATAACACGGCGGGCTTCAGCGCAGCGGCCCCACGCGGCACGCATGGCGGGCGGCTTGTGATCTACGATAGCGCGGATCTCGAGAACCCGGCCGGGCCGGTTGATGCGCCGACGATCCTCGACATGGCCGATATCTTTGCAGTCGGCGGGCCAAACAACTCCACCGGCGCTGCGGTTGTGCGGCCGCACATGGTGGCAGCGAGCCCGGATCAGCGTTTTGTGGCACTGGCCTTTGTCGGCAGCGGGCATGTCGCCATCTTTGACGGTGCGACCAAGCAACCGGTAGCGTTGTTCCGCACTAGCCCGGGTGCCGGTGGGGCACGGCAGGCGCATGCCGCCGAATGGCTCAACGACGGCAGTGCACTGATTGTGGCAAACCAGAACGGCAAACTACTTGAGCGCATCACCTATGATGCGGCAAGCAACAGCTTCAGCCATGATACGGCCGGCACGCTGAATCTGGCGACATGCACCACGCCGAGCGGCTTGCCATGCCAGAGCGATACGCCACTGAGCGATCTCGACCCGGCATTCCTGGGGGTCAACAATCGGCCCGACAATGCGCCGATCTGCCCGGTGATCAGCGAGGCCGGCAGTGTCTTTGTGACCCTGCGTGGCGGCGGGCTGTTTGTGGTTGACCCGACCGCGACACCGATGGCGATTGTTGCCGCATACGGCAATGCGCATGTCGGCCGCGATGGCTGCGGCGGCCAGCAAGACAAGAAGAACATCTATATCAACGGCGGCACCGGCACGCTCGCCACCAATCCAAGCGAGTTCAGCCTGTACCACTTCCGCGACCAGTACCCGCAGGCGCCCAAGACTCTGGCCGACAACAGTGCCCTGCCGGATGTCTTCTTCCGCGACGGCGGCCATCACGACAGCCACCGCGATGCCCATGGCATGGCGCTGACCAGCGGTAATGTACGATATCTGTGGCAGTTTGATCGGCTCATGAACGTTGCCGAGGTCTTCCGCCTGCCGAGCAAGCAGCATGTCGCAACGATCGATCTGACCGCCTCGGGGGTTTCGAGCGATCCGACACCCGACATTGTGGTGACCTCGCCGAATGGCGATCGCTTCTACACCGCGCTGCGCGGCCCACGGCCGCAGACCGGCGCCCATGCTTCGGATGGAATTTCGCCGGGGTTAGGGATCGTGACGATCTCGCATGGTGGTGCCAACGGCAGCCTGACGCATGTCTTGCCGACGAGCTTCATCAACCCGGTGGATGCCGGCCAGGAGGGCGACCCACACGGGGTTGAGTTGCGGTTGAAGTAATCGCCAGGATCATTGGCGAGCGGCTACCCGGAGCCTGACAGGCTCCGGTGGCAGACCCCGGCAAATGGGCGGCCTACTCGGGCCGCCCGTTCGTCGTTAGTACAATGTCACCGGTGGCGGGATGTATACAGCTGCTGAAACACACCCGCTGCGCGGCGGCCATGCCAGGCACGAATAACATCCGCCGCATGCACTGCTGGTGTTGCAACACTCGTATCAACCGTCGCATCATACGCCGCAAACGAATGCACCACCTGCAGATGATCGCGTGCTTCACCGGGCATACGGTCACCACGTAGTCGTTCGCGCCGTTCAAGCTCTTCCAGCGGGCAATAGACACCCACAAAGAAGACATCATAGGGTGCGAGCAGATCAACCAATTCGTACAGCCAGGCCTCAAACTCTATCACATGATCAACAATTACGTTCTGCTCTGCGCCGGCAATCGCCGGCAAGCAGCGATGAAATGCGCGAAAGAAGCGCGGCCGCATCACATGCCACGCAAAATCGCCGCCTTCGGCATGCCGGGCAGGCAGCATCTGCGCCGCCACAAACTGATCGGAAGCCACATGCCAGAATGGCTGATCGATCTGTTGTTGGATCGCTTTTGCCAGCGTCGATTTGCCGGCACTGGAAGGGCCGTTGAGGAAGATGATCTGCCCCGAGTTCATGTGGATGAGCCTTTCGCTGGCAGCCTGACCCCCATACTATGCCATGATCGCCAGCAGCGCGAGTACACCTCCATCATCGGAAGACGGCCCGTCTGGGACAGGAGCCAGGGTTATCGAGCGAAATGCAGATAGGGGAGTCATTCAGACTCATCGAGAAGTTCGAAGAACAGTTCGACTGCCATCGGGTCAAAGTGCATTCCGGCAAGTGACTGAATATGCTGACGCACGCATTCTTCTGGCCAGGCATCTCGATATGGGCGCGTTGAGCGTAGCGCATCCCATACATCAACGACTGCAAAAAGCCGAGCGGCCAGCGGGATCTGGTCACCGCTTAACCTGCGGGGGTATCCGCTGCCATCCCATTTTTCATGGTGGCAGTAGGGAATCTCTAATGCCGGTTGCAAATAGACAATCCGGCGCAGCCATTCATAGGCATACACGGGGTGTTGTTGCATAATCTGCCACTCTTCGTCGGTCAACGGCCCCGGCTTCAACAGAATAGAATCAGGAACACCGAGCTTGCCGACATCATGCAGCAATGCCCCACGACGCACATGGGCTAACGCTTCGTCTGGCATACCAGCCCGATGCGCAAGACGCATGGTCATCTCGGTCACACGTTGGCTATGCCCCTCGGTTTCGCGGTCGCGCAGATCCAATGCAGCTGACCATCCTTCGATCGTCGTATCGTATGCGAGCGTCAGATTGCGATTTGCCCGTTGCAACACCTCAAACGACACACCACTATCGATAGCCATTGCTGCCTGCCCTGCCAACGCTTCAAAGAAGTCGATCCAATCCTGCTTAGCCTCATATGGGTTGCGAAACGCCACCATCAGCACACCCACGAGTGATCCCTTGGCGATCAGCGGTGTGGCATAGATCGACTGCAGCCCTTCACGGGCAATGAGCGCTTTGAGGTGTGATGGAAACGCTTCGGGATCGATTATCGGCATACTGATTGTACGGCTCTCAAGTGCGGCCTTCCCCGATATACCTTCTCCAAGCCGGATCGCCATACGACCAATATCGGGAAAATGATTGCCGGTCATTGCTTCCACATTGAGACTCGAAGTTGGAGCATGGAAGCGTAAGATGGATGCAATATCCGTGTCTAAGCGTGCGGTGATCTCTTGCAGCACAATCCTCAATGTCAGGCGGAGATCGGTAGTGCCAAGGATCGCCATATCAATCAGGCGTAGCGACTGAAGGCGTTGAAGTTGTTGTTCGATCTGTGCGTTAGCATGCTTTCGTTCCGTAATATCCTGTGAAAGAATAAAGATCCCCTCTGGTACTGGCTGTATGGTGAGATCAAACCAGCCGGTGGAACCATTTGGAAATGTAAACTCATTCTCTAACTGCTGTGGGGTGCGCTGCTCCATACAGCGTTGCATGACGACAAACAGTGGGGTTGTTTCGATGCCGGGGTAGACCTCCATCATTGTCCGCCCCAATAACGCATCTTTTTCCTGTTTGGCATGCGCAATCGCGGCATCGTTGAGATACACATAGCGCCAATCAAAATCAATGATCTGGCATCCCTCGATCAAGGTATCAAGTGTGGTGCGTAACCGTTGTTCCGACTCCTGGATCGCCTCTTCTGCCTGGGCACGTAACGTAATTTCAGCACGCAGCATCTCGTTGGTTCCAGAAAGTTCAGCTGTCTTTTGATGAACGCGCTGGTCAAGATCATGATTGAGCTGGCGCACACTATGCTCCGCCCGACGCCGTGAACCGATCTCTCGTGCCGCAATACCAAATGATATCGTCAATAGGGTCAGACTCAGCAATGCCCCCAATATCATCGTGAAACTTACCTGCCGGAACCCGGTTCTGGCCGCATCAGTACGGGCCTGAAGCAACGCATGCTCTTCGCTCTGCATCTCGGTGATGAGCTGACGAATTTCATCCATTACCTCTCGGCCAGTATTAGTCCGCACGATCTGTTGCGCGGCCTCAAACCCTGCAGTATCACGAATCTGGATTACCTGGCGGAGAAGTGTGAGACGCGTGCGGATCAGCGGCTCAAGAGCGGTGAGCCGCTGCCGCTGGTTGAGGTTGTCGGTCGTCAGCTGTCGCAGCTGGTTGAGTGACGCATCAATGCCGGTGTCAAGTGCGGCCTCATAGAGATCGAGATAGGTATTATCACCTGTGATCAGGAAGCCTCGTTGCGCGGCCTCTGCATCAGCCAACAGGCTGAGTGTGTGATCCAATTCGATCAGAATTGCCTGAGTTTCGTATACCCGATTATTCGTCTCGTTGAGGACACGCAAACTGACAATAGTTGATCCGCTTGTACCAAGAAGTATGATGACAGCAACACAAAAACCTATGGTGCTGACATTTGCAGTGAGTGTACGTCGCATAGTTAGATGCCTCTTTACGTTGTTAGAGCGGCACTACTGTTGCGCCAACCCCCCGCCGAATCTTTCTCATCATCCCCATTACTATCATAGTGCTATCAGCAGCTATCTCAGCCTCCGCTACACTACCTAGACCTACCGTGCACGAACACCATCTACTACTGCCGGGCTCCGTCCGAAAATCCTGTTTTACCGCATTAGAAAGCGAAATCACGAAATCAGCGTTTCACAGCACCAAAAAAAAGAACATTGTCTCATCAAAAAAAACTACCAGACACTATCTCATAATATCATGGCCTTTTTGACACAAATACTGTACTTGAGTACTCAATCTGCGCATCCTACTACGGAAGATTGCTAGTCACGCACAGCACCACAGGCGACCATCCTAGACGCGCACCATGCAGTCGATGCCCGAACTGCGGTTGAGAATTATCGGTCAGAAGACGCTTACGGGTAAAACTGGAAAGACACGCTGTCCTGATATGCGCATATAGCCAAGCTGCTGCGCTCACCAAGCCAACTGTCTGATCTCTCATTCACCAAAATGAAGGCTGCTCAGTCATCCGATTTTCGAGTACATATTGATCCAATAAAGAATGAACGAATTCTGCATGAGCATCTACACCGTATGATAGATTGTGATTAATAGAATTTTTACCACCTCGATTGAAGTGGCTTTGAGGGATGTACTATGAGAAAAAATATCATCTTCCTTGGCGGATTAAGCCTGCTTATCGTCGCTGTGATCTGGAAATTATGGGTTGCACCTCAGTGGACACAACGCATGCCCACTGGCTGGGAATGGCAGGCGAATTACATCGGGGTGAGTGCTGTTCCTGATCCGGCTACCAAGCAATTGCCGACAGCAAACATGCCCATGATCTACCAACGCTCGATACAGATCATCTCGGATACAGGCCGACCACAAAGTGTACAGGTTGCCGATTCCTATACTATTCGAGATATAGGAACCGGAAACCTTACCTGGGAATATGTGCTCCGAACCGAAATAGATCCCGTGACTGGTCAACATCTTACGCCATCATATCGCGGCCAATACCTCGTGTTTCCCCGCCATGTCGAAAAGACGATCTATCGCTTACGCATGAATTATCTCGAAGATGTCCCGGTCACCTATCAGCACGAAGAGCTGATCGAGGGTCTCAGAGTATACCTATTTGAATACCGAGGCCGTGGTGAGTATACTCGGTCATATATCGGTACAGAGCAGTATGCTGGTGTCGACATCCAACCAGGGCAAGAGATTAAATGTGCTGATGATCAATTCGTATTCAAAGCGTGGGTGGAGCCGCTGACCGGTGAGATCCTCAAGCTGCACGAACAGTGTCTCTCGGGTGATTATATTTTTGATATTGCTACAGGTGAGAAATTTGCCCCTGTGCTGCGTTGGTCTGCCACGACTGCTGGTGACGATATTCTGATTCGTGCCGATCATATTCGTACAGAACGTTTACACTTACTATGGATTGACCTATATATCCCGCTATTCATCGCAAGTATGGGTATGATCTTATGCATATTTGGTTTTTTAGCCCATGTTATAGATTTTATCATGCGAAAACGAAATATAACAGCACCAACCCTTCATATCAAACAAAGATTTGTTTCTCTAGCGGTTCGCATTCTTGTGTTTCAGACACTCGGATTAGCGATAATTAGCATTATTAGCCTGACAATTCTGTACAATACCATAAAAATACAGGCCAACGAGAGCATACTTCGCTCAGGAATCACAACTGTTGAACTACTAACAAGTGTTATTGAACAAGAAACCAGTCTCATGCGATCATCCGATTCAGTGGAATATACACAAATCCAAAGAGCACTTGACGATTTTTCACGCCATATCAACAATTTCACTCGCATTAGTATCATCAATCGCAAACTTCAAGTAGTAGCAGACACTAATAGAACGCTACGCGGGGCAATAACCGATCAAAATGTGCTTATTAGCATCATGTTAAATCCACAAACAGAATCGAGGTCACTTTCCTACACATACGACGGTCAAAGTTATATACGAATAATTCGGATCGTTCATGGATCTTTCGATCCGATTCACAATACAACAGTGTTGGGGGCGGTCGCAATCGATTTACCAACATTCGACATGGAAGCACACATCCGAAGTGCTTTTATTCAAGCTGCAGGTTGGCTTGTGGGCTTGTTGGCCGTGCAATCAATGATACAATATCTTTTTCTTCGCAGATCAATTCTTACTCCTTTAGAGCAACTTCGACGTACCGCGCAGCAGATCAGGCAGGGGCACTCCGGAGTACGTGTACCAGCTTCTACCCATGACGAGTTGGGCGAAGTTGGCAATGCCTTCAACGAAATGGTGAAAGAGGTCGAGCACATCAATCTACTGTTGCGTGAAAATAGTCAGAATCTTCAGACAATTGTCGAAACATCACCGCTTGTCATCGTGCAACTGGATATCGATTTATCTGTGCGGTTGTGGAATAGTGCCGCAGAACGCATCTTCCGTTGGAATAAACTAGAGACCCTCGGACGTCCGATACCAACGATTCCTCCGGAACGGCAGAGAGAATTCTCGAACCTCTTCGTGTCATTACAACAGGGGCAAGCACTATACAACGTGACAACCCAATGGATTGGCGAAGCCGGGAATCGAGTAGATATCAGCTTTGCCGCTACCCCACTCTATGATCTTGCAGGCAACATTACTGGGTATAATCTCCTCGCTGCCGATATTTCACAGCTCAAACAGGCTGAGGATGCGATGAGGATAGTCAATAACGAACTCTCGATTTCTGTTGCGAATCTCGAACAACGTACACGTGAACTGACTCTGTTAGGGGAGATGAGCTCGTTATTACAGGCATGCGTCAAACCTACAGAGATCTATCACATTACCGGGCAGATCTTCAGCAAGCTCTTTCCAAGTATGCAGGGGATCCTCTATGAGATTCCGGCATCGCGTAATCAGTTGGAATCGATCACGAGTTGGAATTATCTTGAGATATTTACTCATCGATTCAGAATGGATGAATGTTGGGCCATACGGCGTGGATTCACCCATTATGTTGATCAACCCAACACAAATCTGATCTGCCAACATGTCAGCGATGAGAAAGGTGAGCAATTTCAATACCTATGTGTACCGCTGATTGCTCAGGGCGAGGCATTGGGCCTGATACATTTACGGTGTATCTCCAGCGCAACAACCATCTCTCGCGAAATCCAACAGCTTGCCGAAGCCGCAGCCGAGCAGATTGCAATGACCCTTTCGAATGTAAAACTACGCGAGGTCTTGCGTCAGCAATCCATCCGCGCCCCCCTGCCCGCCTTATCCAACCGCCGTTACCTGGATGAGACTCTGAGGCGAGAGATCGAACGTTGCCGGCGCGACCAGGTACCATTGAGTGTGCTTATGATCGATATCGATCACTTCAAACAGTTCAATGATACCTATGGTCATGGAGCGGGAGATGTCGTGCTCAAATCGTTGGGGCAACTCCTGAGCGACTCGATGCGTAGTGGGGATATTGCCTGCAGATACGGCGGAGAGGAGTTTACGTGTATCTTGCCGGGTGCATCATTGGAAGTTGCCAATCGACGAGCCGAACAACTACGCATAGATGTCCGTCGACTCACTGTCGACCATGCAGGGCAAGTGTTTGGGCCACTTTCCCTATCGTTGGGAATCGCCACATTCCCCCGGCATGGAGTGGATAGCCACACGCTTCTCACTGCTGCTGATACTGCACTATACCGTGCAAAACAGCATGGGAGGGATCGAGTCGAAGTAGCTGGCTGATTTCACCCATTACCCAATGAGATTTATGGATCTGAGCCGCGATACGGTCGCCATGGTCATGATGACGAACGCACAGGTTCGCTTCCATTTGTACGAACGAGATTGTGCGTGTACCCGATTTTGTTACAAGCCTGATCCGAGTGATTCTATGTAGAACCAATAGTCAATGATCGGAGGGGCGATGAAACTTCAACTGGTGAACGAGCAGGGGATGCGGTTGCTGGAAGGCGCACCAAATGCGCCGTTGCTGAGTAGCCCATATGATATCGACCGTATCATCGAGGCATGTTTTGCCGATCATATCGAAGCGGTGCTGCTCTATACCGCCAATCTGACGCCGACCTTCTTCGATCTCAGTTCCGGCGATGCCGGTGTGGTGCTGCAAAAACTGCAGAACTACCGGATTCGCCTGGCGATCGTTGCGCCACGTGAACATGTGCGCTTCAGCCGGCGCTTTAGCGAGATGCTGGCCGATAATCAACAGGGCATCATGTTTGGTGTCTTTGAAGATCGAAGCGCGGCAGCGCTCTGGCTGGTTGTGCAGCACAACGCGGCAAGTGCGTCGCGCAGTGCGTGAGGGGAGCAACCACAGCCCACCCTGTGCCTGCATGGCATCCTGAGCCGCACCGCGGCGAAGGGTCGCTTTGGGTGCCGGAATGACCGCCCGGCCGCCAAGCGATGCGTCGCGCCGTTGCCGCTCAGCATGACCGCCCGGCCACCGAGCACGCATAAACCCTAGCAGCATGTGTGCCGCCACAAAACTATGCCATGATCGCCAGCAGCGCGAGTAATTGTTCACCGAGTGCGGGATCTCCTTCGATCGCCAGGTGCGAGCGTGCCGTATGCGGCGACAACCCGTTGGTAAAGAGCCGCCAGGCGATATCTTGATCGAGCCGAACATGGCTCGCTGGTGTGGCGGCTGCGCCGTGATAGAGTTGCCAGGATTGCCCGATCCGTTTGAGTGTCCAGTCGCCGCCCGCATCACCACTGATCGTGACGACCAGTGTCGTTTCATCGGCGGCGATAACCTCGCGATAGGTATGGGGTAAGCCGCGCAGAAAAGTATCGAGCACCGGGTACATCCAGCGCCGCGTGGTTTGCAGCGCTGCGCCGACCGCCTCGCGGATATGCTGTTGGTGATGCCACTTCTCGGTATACTCACGCGCAATATCAAACCAGTTGTACGAGGAGCTTTCGCCGGCCCAGGCGACGCCAACACGTGCCGGTGCCAATGGATCGAGTGCGCTAAAGAGCTGATGCACCTGTGGCCCGATCAGATCCAACAGCTCGATCAACAACCGAGGGCTCAACCGCTGTGCCGCCTTCACCCAATCGGCATTCAATTGATTGAGTAGCGCCACCAGTTCATGGTATGTCGCGGGCGCAGGTGCGGCGGCCGGCGGGGAAAACCGATCACGTTGGGCCGACAAGCGCCGCATATCAGTATCAAGCAGATGCGCCACCATATCCTTCACCGACCATGGCGTCGCCGTCGTCGGCTTAAGCCAGTCGGCGGGTTCCAACCGGCGTAGCAGCACAAGCAGTTCGGCATGCAGTGCCGGGAAAAGTTCAACCGTCTCGATCGGTTCAGCCACACGCAGCATATACCCCTCCATCATTGGGTAGCAAGATCCGTAGGGCTTATGCGTTCTTTCACGACGTGTGGTCGCTTCGCTCCGCCATACCACCTGCGCCCCTGTCACCCTGCGCCGCCCGATAGTTCGCATCCAGCGCGCCTTCGAGCAGCAGGATCGCCGCGATACGCCGGGCGATCTGCGTCACCTCGCGCACCTCGTCGATGCGCAGGCCACGCCCAAGCAGCGGTCGCTCGCGGTAGCTGAGCCACTTCTTGATCACCTGGTAGCCCCCGAGCGTGTACGCCCACACACGCGGCGGGATATTGCGCCAGACGACGCGATCGTTCAGCGCGCTATCGAGGGTCGTGCCGCCCGACGCAACACCGAGCGCCGGGTTCACCTCATCGGCAGTCGCGAGGCGCTCTGTGACGCGCCCCCTGCCGGGCATGGTGATGCCGCCGCGACCGGCATAGCCCCAGCCGGCGGTCAGATCGAGGTCGCCGGCCGCCGGGTTGATCTGCCCGCCGCCGACGACGCTGAGCACACTGATCGGGCGCAGTTCGCTGCGGATCGCGCCGCTCGTGACGCCGACGACTGGACGCTCGCTGTCGAGCAGCGCGGCCACCTGCCGCCCGAGCGCGGCTGAGGCCAGTAGCAGATCGCGGGTGGCCGGCAGCGGCACACGCGGCCAATCCTGGCGCAATGCCCCGGCGTTCTCCGTGCGGTAGGCAGGCGCGTGCAGTGTGGCGATGATATGGTAGAAGAGCGCCTCGGCATCGCCAGGCGCATCAATCTGCCGCAGATAGTCGAGCGCTGCATCGCTCAGATTGAAGCGCCGCCCGTCCCCCAGGTTGCGCGGGTCGTCCGCCGCATCGAGATCGAAGAGCGTGCGCGGCTGGTCATCGGTGCGCAGGGAGAGGGGGAACATCCCGACATTTGACTCTACAATATGGTGATCGGCCAGTGTTATTGTGCATTGAGGCTGATAGAAATCAGCTTTTCGATTACGCTGTCCAGCACTTAACCACACATTCCCCGCAAACACATGCGGAAAATACTCCGAGCGCTTCTCGTCGAGCAGCTTCGTTTCCGGCTCCCAATAGAGCCAGCGCACATCAAATGGGCGGTAGCAGTAGCGCACGATATTCTCAGGCAGGAACCCGCGCTTGAGCAGCGTCGTGCGCGTTGCTATCGGGTCGAAACGAGCGCCGGCTTCCATCACCCCGGGCAGTAGTTGCGCCAGTTCGGCGTGGCTGATGTTCGCGTCGAAGTACTGGCGCATGCGACCTTCAAGCCGTTCGCGATCGATATCGACCAGCACATCATCACGGCTGGTCTTCACGCCGGGGAATGATGTCGGCAGGAGTTCCGGCAGCAACGGCCAGGAGAGGTAATGTTCCCCGATCGATCGAGGTTTGAATGGAAGCCCAATATCTGCTACTGGCTGAATGGGCCTGTACCGGTCATTGAACAATGTGTCCTGAAGACTTTTCACGAGCGCAGCGCGGCGTTCCGATGCGCGGGCTTCGTCAACATCCCGGTATAACAATTTCGATTCTTCAGGCGTAGCATGCTTTGCTTTTACCATAAGCGCAATGTTCGTACCGATTCTGATCCCAGACGAGAAGCGATCCATCGCGAAAATGGTTTCACTTGTTCGACCATCCGGCGCATACTCTGAAATGATGCGATCGCCATGCAGGTTATCAATCCAGATCCGATCGAACACCTCAAGGAACCGCTCACGCATGCCGGTGAACGACAGCCCATCGAGCCAGGAGTAGTTCGAGATATAGCAGACGACACCGCGCCCACTGTTTTCCACAATCTGGCGTTCGGCCATACGGAAGAAGCGCACATACAGGTCGTTGAGCCCCTGGCCCTGTGGCGCCGGCGCTCGCGTCGTCGTGCGATAGGCATGCGACAGGTCGCGCTCTTCCTCGATCTGGGCAATGCCGGCATAGCCGGAGTAGGGCGGATTGCCGAGAATGACCAGGATCGGCGCGGTACGCTTCACCTGCTCGGCCTGGTCACGCTCCTGGGCGAGTTCGGGCAGACCGGCAAGCTGCAGTTGCACGGCGCGCTTGGCCGGGTCGGGCGGTGCCCAACCGGTCAGTGCGTTCGTCAGATAGACGCCGACGCGCTCATGTGCCGCCAGTGGCGCGCCAAGCTGCTGCAGGAGCAGGCCGATCTGCAGGTGGGCGACGACGAACGGCGCCGGCAGCAACTCAAAGCCGAACACCCGCGTCAGCACCGCCTGCTTCACATCCTGCGCCAGCAGCGCATCCTCGCCACGTGCCTGCAGCGTTGCGGCGATTGAGCGCAGCACCTCGGCCATGAATGCCCCGGTGCCGGTACACGGGTCAAGCACATACACCTGCGGGTCGGCAAGCCCATCGGCGACGCCCAACTCCTCGCGCAGCGCCGTATCGACGCGCGCCACCATGTAGCGCACCACCTCGGGCGGCGTATACCAGACCCCAAGCTCGCGCCGCAGTTCAGGGTCGAAGGCTTCGAGGAATGGTTCGTAGAAGTATTGCACCGCCTGACCGGTATCGAAACGGGCGAAGAAGGCCGCGCGATCGACGCGATTGAGCGCCGCGCCCGTCCAGTCGAGCACTTCCATCAGGCCGAGCGGCTGCAGGCGCTGCGGCGCGGCGACCTGGCTGAAGAGCGCCTGCAGCACCGGCACATGCAGATAGTACTGCGAGAGCCGCCAGTCGAAGGTATCGGTACGTTCAGGGCGCTCGTGATGCCAGAGCACCCAGGCCGAGAACACGCCGTAGAACAGCGTCTGGATCAGCGTCGAGCGGAAGAAGTGATCGCCGCGCTGCGCATCGAAGCTGATGCCGAGGGCATCTTCGAGCGCCTGCCGGATCTGGATAAGCGCCGGCAGACTCGACCCCTCGATCCGGCTGCGGGCATCACGGGCATACGACGCCAGAAACCAGGCCACATCCGCCGGATTGGTCAGCGGTGCAGCGGCGAGCAGCATGCGCGTGAGATATTCGGTGAAGCGGTCGCGATGGCCCGCCGCGAAAGTCGTCGGGTCGCTGGCGCGTTGCCAGAAGTCGGCCTCGGTTGCGGCGAGGGTATACCGTTCCTGCGGCAGTGGCCGGCCGGCGGCATCGCGACCGACGAGCAGGAAATCGCGGTAGTTGGTCACCAGCACCTGGCCGTAGCCGTCGAGGTATTTTTGCACCTGCGGCGTTGCCGCCGTCGCCACGACATCATCACCGGCGCTCTTGACTTCGAGCACGCCGCGTGCGGGGATCGGTGCCGGAAACGCATCCGAGGGTGCATCGTGGCCGATCTGGTCGGCGGTAAAGAGCCCACCATCGGGGATGCCGGAACCACGATTCCGCAGTGTCAGAATGCAATGCACGCGCGGGCGCATCGTGGCGCCGATCGTGTTGAACAGCGCGCTGAGTGCAGGATAGAAGGATGTTTCCGCGACCGCTGAGCCGGAGGCGCGGATGCTACGCAGATCCTGCAGGTACGTGCGAACGGCAGCATGCGTCGGCGATGGAGGCATGTGTGGTGTACTCTTTGCACAGTTGAATCCAGACGCAGCGCCCGCTCTTCCTCTTGCACAGTGGAGCGGGCGTTGTGTTGCGCGGAGTATACTCAGTCGCAAGAGGGCGTGTCAAGCGGGGCGGGACGTGCACCTGATGGAGAGTTGCACCATTCCATGTGAACGAGAGCACGCCAGCGTTGATTAGTTGCCGAATCTCTCGGGCCACTTGTGCATTCCCCGCGCCGTTCATGGCGACACGCTGCGCTGCAAGGTTATTCACTCCTACACCATTCAGGATGCCCACAAAGTACGGACTCACCAGGTGCACATCGGTAATTGCCGCCGTGTTGAGTACATCAAACACAAATCGTTCGTTGAGTTGCGGTGACCACGCCTGGCCACGGTTCCAAAGCCATGCAGAGAGGTAGAGTGGTGGCGGGATGTTCGCCGCAATGAATGCCTGCAACGTAAACCCGAAACCACCGCCGTCATGGCCGATAGCAGCACTGGTATTCTGTGTGGCAATCGGTGCGAGATTGGCCGCCGCAGGAGCTGGGCCACCAGGTGCGCCAAATTGCTGTGCAATGTTGCGCTCGGTGCCGTTGATGTTGCCACCAATCCAATTGTTGAAGAGGATGAGTCGGGCGGCTTGTTGCGCTGGTGCGCCGACGGGCGCAGCGAGATCATCGGGCAAGGGGATTTGTTGGTGTGCCGGGGGTGCTACTCCTGCCGCATTCGGAGCATTCCACGCGTTGCGCAGCCCGATGCGGTGGGGCTGTGGATTGGCGAAGTCGGTGACATAATTCAGTACATGAGGGCGGGCACCAAACGGTGGCAGTACCAGTCCAAGACCATTCGCAGCCACATACGCCTGTGCTTCGGCGAGGTGCCGTTGGAGTATTGTGCCGGCAACCATGCGGCCAACCGCGTGATTGCCGATTGCCCGTTGCAGGTGGAGCGCGTGCATCGGCAACAGGGCTGTCGGTGCCGCAGGCTGGGCCGACGGTGTGTATTCTGGGTCAAGATCATGCGTGTGGGCAGCAGGAGTCGTGAGCGTCGTTGTTCGCTCGTTCGTATGAGCATCGTCTGGGATAGGCATCTTAAGTGACATTGCCGTCTCCTTGGCCGATGTCACTATCGTAGCACGTCTTGTGCGGACTGCCTAGAGTGGAATATCGCGTGCAGTCGGCCGCACACGACGATGCTCTTGCTGAGACGTGCTCACCACCAAGTGTGTTGACACAAGTATACTGCATCATTGAGACGATGAAGTTGCAGAGCCGCGTTGATGCGATAGTCGTTGTAGGGGAACGCCCCTGCCGGGAAGCTGGCAGGGGCGTTCGCGAAGAGTAAGAGCTAATCAGCTGTTAGTCGTACCAATAGCTCGCCAACTGCCCACTCGGGGTGTAGAGCGCGCCGTCATCAGGATCGTTATTGTTCCAAATCGGCCCTGCCGGCCCCGGGAACGTCCGCGCTTCCCATGGTGCGAGCACACCAGAAATCGGGTGCTCCTGATTGCCGCGAATGCTGCACATGCGCCAGCCAGTCAGATCAACCACTTCTGGACTTACATTTTGGAGCGTTACGGTCTCAGCGTCCTTATTGATGCGCGTGATACGCACCGGATAGTTCGGCGCAGCAGCAGGATTGGGATCAGCCTGACAGTTATTGAACGACGGCGGTGGCAGTGACGGCGGCGCCGGTGGCGGCGTATTTTCGCGCACCTCGCGCCCGAGCAGACCGAGCAGGACAAGGGCGCCCTCGTGCAACTCGAAGCGCCGTCGCTCAAACCCCTGGACTGTCAACTGACGCCCTTCAATTGTCTCAGTGCGCGGCTCCGACACCGGAAAGCCAAAGCGTTCGAGGCCGCCATTGCGCTGCCAGTGGGTGACGAACGCGCCACACACCTGATAGCCGGTTTCGACGAATGCACGACACCCCGGGCCGGCTGGAGCGTTTGGCCCAGGTGTCCACGGCGCACTACGTTGCTCAAGCCGCTCTACCCCTAGTCGCCCCGCAGTCACACTTCCATCCGCCTGAATCTCAAGCCGATCGCGCTCGAACCACTGCACCTGCAATGTGCGCCCTTCGACTGTCGCTTCGGCCTGTGGTGTGATCGGGTAGCCAAACACCGGCAATCCGCCATTACGCTCCCAGTAGGCACGGATTGGCCCGCTGATGCAGAAGCCTGTCTCCGCAAAGCAGCGCTCGGCGGTCTGTGCGGCACCGGCCTGTGGCAACAAGAACGCGCCTGATGCCATTATGGTCAGGATAATCCTCCAAAGTAGAAGCATGATCCTCCCCTTTCCGGTCTACTTTACCTCATACTTCGCTACCGTCCCCTTGAACCGATCGGCGAACCCATAGAGGTCGTCGAGGCCGTCGATCG
>CALLZL010000366.1 GCA_937859575.1 uncultured Chloroflexota bacterium | reverse complement strand
ACGAACGTCACGAATTCGACGAAGTCTGGTTCTTTGCGTTCCCATATGCCGGTGATTATGAATCGACCATGGTCGGGAATGGTGCGTTCTGGTGCAATTCGCCGCCGGTACCGCATACCGAGCACTGTCATGGGCGCTTTGTGATGATGGCCTTCAACTACGAACGTGATGCCGGCTGCATGCTAGAGAACTTCGGCCACCGGGTCGAATCGATCATGAGCCACGTCTATCGCAACATGGCGCCACCGCACAACCTGTGGCAACGCTTCACCCGCTACGACGCAATCGCTCCCGGCGCATCCCACTGTGGCAATGTCCACTTCGCCCCCAACAGTCAGGCCGATTACGATTGGGGCAACCGGCGCATGGTGCTGAGCTACTGCGACGACTGGCTAACCTTTCCGGAGATGCCGGGGCGCGCCCGGCCGGTGAATGCAACCGAATGGGGCGGCGGCGACATGCGGCTGCACCATCTCTGGTGGTTGCGCCATCTGCCATGTACCACCGGGCAGACCAACGGCATTGCCAACAACTGGTGGCAGTATATTGTTGATCCGAATCGCTGTGATTGAACCTGTAACGTACCGCAGCCTTCCGCAAACGATATTCCCCATGCGTGTTGTAGTAAGGGGTCGTACCATGCTGTGTTACATACCGCCCATGTACCAGGAGGCTTTCCATGCAAACATCCGCCACCCTGCCCAGTAGCACACCCGAAGCGCAGGGGATGCACGCTTCCGCGCTCCTTGACTTTATTCCCGAAGCCGAAGCGCAACTCGATGCCTTGCACAGCTTTATGTTGCTGCGCCACGGCCACGTCGTCGCCGAGGGCTGGTGGGCACCATACGCGCCCGAGCGGCCACATATGCTCTACTCGCTCAGCAAGAGCTTCACCTCCACTGCCGTTGGCATGGCGGCAGCCGAGGGGCTGATCTCACTCGATGATCCGGTGCTGCACTATTTTCCCGAAGAAGCACCTGCGAAACCGAGCAAGCGGTTGGCGGCGATGAAGATTCGCCACCTGCTCTCGATGTCGACTGGGCATACCGAGGATAGGACGGCGTTCATGCGCGGGAGCCCCGACGGCAACTGGGCGAAGGCGTTTCTGCGGCGGCCGGTGCGCCGCGCCCCTGGCACGCACTTCCTCTACAACACCGGCGCGACCTACATGCTCTCCGCGATCGTGCAGCACGTCACTGGCGCGACCCTCACCGACTACCTGCGGCCACGGCTGTTCGACCCACTTGGGATCAACTATGCCGTTTGGGAGAGTTGCCCGCGTGGTGTGAACGTCGGCGGGTTCGGATTGAATATCACAACCAACTCAATCGCCCGTTTCGGCCAACTCTACCTGCAGGATGGCGTGTGGAACGGCCAGCGCCTGCTGCCCGAGGGATGGGTCGCACAGGCGAGTGCGGCGCATATCAGCAATGGCGATGACCCACAGAGCGACTGGGCGCAGGGGTATGGATTTCAGTTCTGGCGCTGCCGCCACAATGCCTACCGAGGCGATGGCGCATTCGGCCAGTTCTGCCTCATCATGCCTGAGCAGGATGCCGTCCTGGCGATCACGGCCGGCCTCGGCGCGATGCAGCCGGTGCTCGATCTCGCATGGAAACATCTGCTGCCGGCCATGCTCCCGGCACCACTCAGCGCAGCACCTGCAGCGGCCGACGCACTACAACGCAAGCTGGCCAATCTTGCGCTCGAACCACAGCAAGGGAAGGCTGCATCGCCACAGATGCTCATCCGCGTTGGGCAGACCTATTCGATCGAGCCAAACGAGCAGGGGATCGTGGCATTCCACCTTGATACCACCGGCGACACCTACCGCATTACTGTCTGCGACGGCAACGGCGAGCATACCGTCATCTGTGGCAGCGGTGCTTGGCACGAAGGGGAAACAACCCTCGAAGGCGGCATGCCACGCGCTATT
>CALLZL010000365.1 GCA_937859575.1 uncultured Chloroflexota bacterium | reverse complement strand
TGATCAACACCTTCTGCCCCGGCTGTATCTTGCCGTGGTCGCGCAGACCCTGCAGAGCAGTAACGGCCGACACCGGCACCGTCGCGGCTTGCTCAAATGTCAGGTTGGTGGGTTTCAGCGCGAATGCGTGTTCAGGCGCGGCGACATACTCGGCAAACGCGCCGAAACCGGTGGTGGATAAATCACCAAAGACCTCATCGCCCGGCTGAAACTGTGTGACATTGCGACCCACTGCTTCGACTCGCCCCGCGAGGGCCGCGCCAAGAATGGGATATTTTGGTTTGAAAAGCCCGTAGATGAAACGCATCAGAAACGGCTCAGCCCGCAGCAGATGCCAGTCGCCCGCGGCGGTGGATGCCGCAACAACCTGTATGAGTACTTGATTGTCCTGCGGGGTTGGCTTTTGAACGGTTTCCAGTTTCAGCACATCGGGCGAGCCATAGACGCGATAGACCGCGGCTTGCATGGGCTTTCCGACGGTGCTTTCCAAAACGGGCGCAGCTGTTGTTCCGAGGGTCATGGTGTGTGCTCCTTACTGATGGTGCAGCGAGCGGCATTATATTCGCCGCTCGTTCGTGTGTAAGGAGCATAGCTGCACGACGGTAGTGAGGAATAGATGCCAAAGTATTGTTGGGGGTATTGTTGTGCTGCCGGCCCTGCCGATGGCGGAGGATGCGGGTAGCTGCGGCTACAGCAGGCCGAGCTCGCGGGCACGGGCGATTGCTTCAGTGCGCCGTTGCACCTGGAGTTTGCCGAAGATCTTCAGATTGTGGCCCTTGATCGTACTCACTGCCAGGAACAGCCTTTCGCTCATCTCGCGGTTCGAAAGCCCCTGGGCAATCAGTTGAAGTATTTCTAGCTCGCGGGCAGTCAATGGCTCGATCAAAGGCTGAGCAAGCGCGATTGAGCCGCCATCAGGTCTGTTCAGGTGTGATGGCGCCACCGCTGCGTGCGTATCACAGGCGGCCAGCAGCATTCTGGTATACTCGGGCATCACGCCCTGAGTTGCTGCGGTGGCCAGGAGCCGTGCCATTACCGGCCCTTCGTCGATGAAGCGCCGGATGATGCCCCCCGGCGCGGCAAGCGTGAGCGCACGCTCAAGCGTCGCCAGTGCGGCGGCGCGTGCGCCGTGTGCCCATTGCGCCATCACGCGCACGATCAGGATCTCCACCACGCTGCCGATGCGGCCCATGGCTTCAGCATCTTCCAGTAGCCGAGCCAGCAGTTCGATAGCCTGCGGGAGCCGTGCGCCGGCCTGTGCGATCCAGACCCGTGCAAGCGTAAGATATTCCGCTTCGCGCAAGAAAGGCAGATCGCCCGCAGTACGAAGCGCCTGCCGGGCAGCGCTTGCATCTGCCCAGGCGATCGCGGCTGCGTGGTCGCCGCGTGCCAATGCGAGCTGCGCCTGCGCCGCGGCTCCGCGTGCGATGAGATGGGCGACAAAGCCACGCTCGCGGGCCAGGTTCATGTAGCTTGCCAGGGTCAGCTGAGCGCCGGCATGCTGCCCACGCGCCTGCAGCAGGCGTGCCTGGGCAAGAAAGGCGCGCGCCACATCCTCGGCGTCCACCACGACCCGATCAACAATCTGCGTCATGGCTTGCGTCAGGTGCTGCTCAGCCGCGTCCAACTCATTCCACTCGTACAACAGGTCGCCCATACCGGCATAATAGGCCGGGCCTTCAAGCAAGAGCGGTTCATCAGGTTGCGCGGCGATATTGGTTATCTCGCGATAGGTCGCAGCGGCGGCATGGAGCCGGCCCTGCAACACCTGCAGACGCGCCAGATTGGTGATCGCGGCCAGCCTGCCCAGCAGGTTATCCGCAACCTGGAACGGTGCGATCACCGCGATGGCGCGTCGTTCCGCAGCAGGCCGTACGTCACCGTTCACCCGAAAGGCGCGCGCCACATGCAGCGTGGCAATCGTCCGCGCGATCGTCTCGCTCTCCGGCAGCAGGCGCAGCACCTCGTGCCCATAGGCGACACAGCCGGCGATATCGCCGGTATAGCGGGCGATGTTTGCCCGAATTGCGGCCGCACGACCCTCGATGAGCGTGATCTGTTCGGCCGACGTATCGGGCTGAATCCAGCGTTCGGCATCCTGGAGGCGTGCCTCGGCAGCCGTCAGATCATTCGTGAACAGCAGCGCGAGGGAGTGAATGGTGCAGAGTAACGGTCGGGCGCGAACAAGCGTATCCGGGAGGCCATTCAGCCAGTGCAGCGCGGTGTGCACCTGCCCGCCGACGATGATGTGCAGGCCGTGTCGTTCAAGCAGATCGGCCACCCGCGTGCTATCCGCCGCCAGCAGCCCATGCTGCACTGCCTCGCCAACCAGTCCCTGCCGCTCATACCAGCTGCTGGCGCGCCGGTGCAGATCGGCCATGGTTTCCGCCGCCACATTGCTCGTCAGCCGATGCCGGAGCACATCGGCAAACAGGTGATGGTAGCGATACCAATGGCGCGCATCATCGAGCGGCACGACAAACAGGTTCTCGCGCTCAAGTTGCTCCAGGATCCGCTGGCTGGACGATGCGCGAGAATCGAGCGCCGAGAACGGCGAACCGGGATCTTCACCAGCGGGTTGTTGTTGATCTTCCAGGAGCACGGCATCACACAGCGCGCCGCACATCCGGTCGAGGATGGCCGTCTGGAGCAAAAAGGCCTGGATGTTGTCGGGCTGGGATGCAAACACCTCGGCGGCAAGATAATCGACGATATAGCGGTTGCTCCCGCCGAAGCTGCGAATGAAGCCGCTGCGATCCTGGTGGTCACGCATTGCGAGCGCTGCAAGCTGCAGCCCGGCAATCCAGCCTTCGGTACGCGCCTCCAGCGCGGCCAGGTCGGCCGTGCTGATCGATAGCCCCATCACCTGATTGAGAAACGCGGCACCTTCGTCGAGGGTGAAACGCAGATCGCTCGCATGCAACTCGCTGATCATGCCGCGCGCACGCATGCGTGCAAGCGGCAGCGCCGGATCGGCGCGTGTCAGGATCACCAGATGCAGGCGCGGCGGCAGATACTCCAGGAACAGCGCCATTGCGTGGTGAATAACCGGCACCGTGATGACATGATAATCGTCGAGTACCAGGGCGATATCACTCACTGGCGGCATGGTGCAGGCGGCGCTGAGTGCATTTACGACGCCCGTCAGGATGGCCTCAATGGGTGGAGGCTGCGGTGA
>CALLZL010000364.1 GCA_937859575.1 uncultured Chloroflexota bacterium | reverse complement strand
GAGGAGAAGAGGAGGAAAGGCGGGGGCGGCCCGCCCGGGTTGCGGCACATCAACGCCCGCTCGGGGGGTGGCTGGGGGCAGAGGAGCCGCCACAACCTGAAGTGGCACGGCTGGTCGATGGATGCCGGAAAGCCGGCATTCGAGTGATTATCGTCACTGGTGGCTATGGATTGACAGCCGAGGCCAGCGCACGCCGCGCCGGCATCGTCACCGCCCCGCGGGTGCAGATCGTCTCGGGTGCCGAACTCGCCGAAATGAAGAAGGGTACCCTGGGGTTGGTGATCGCCCCTGGTGAAGAGGTGCTTTTTGCACAGCTCGACACTGCACAGAAGCGGATGATCGTCGAGGCACTGCAGGATCGCGGGGAGATTGTGGCATTTCTGGGCGATAGTATCAGTGATGCCCCGGCGCTCAAGCAGGCCGATATCGGCGTCGCACTCAGTGCCTCGGGTACCACTGTCGCGCTGGCGGCTGCCGATATTGTGCTCGACGCATCGCATCCTGGTGGGTTGCTGCTGGCGATTGAAGAAGGGCGCGCCATCTTCAGCAACATCCAGAAGTTCGCCACCTACCTGTTCACCCATAATGTCGCCGAAGCCTTTGTCATCGTGATCAGCGTGTTGTTCCAGTTGCCGTTACCTCTAACGGTGCTGCAGGTGCTGGCCATCGATCTCGGTACCGAACTGCTACCGGCGGTTGCCCTGAGCACCGAGCCACCCGAACCGGGTATCCTCGACCAGCCGCCACGGGCGCGCAGCCGGCCGTTACTCGAGAAAGCGGTCCTCTGGCGTGTTTTTGCCTGGCTCGGCCTGATCCAGGGGCTCATGGCTCTGGGGGCTTACCTGCTCGGCCATTGGAGCGGCGGCTGGCGGCCAGGCATGGCGTTCGACGAAGATGGGATCGTGTATATGCAAGCGACAACCCTCACCTATGCGGCGATTGTGCTGGCGCAGGCCGGTAATGTCTTCGCCTGCCGCACATGGCTGCTTCCGGTCACACGCATGGGAATTTTTACCAACCGTGTGCTGGTAGCTGGGGTGATCGTCTCAACACTGGCCATGCTGGCCATGATTTATGTCGAGCCATTGGCACAGATCTTTGGTTTTGTCGCACCAACCCCGTGGCAATGGATGGTGGTTGCAACGTTTGCACCGCTCATGTTTGTGGCACACGAAGCGGCAAAGTGGTGGGCACGTCGCCAAAGCGGCAGAAACGAGTAAGTATGGCCGAACAGCAGCACAAGGCGGCACCGCCGAAAGTGCTCATGTGCATCCGCCCCGATGATGCCGCCGAACGGGTGATCCATGCCGGTGCCAGAGCCGCACTCGAGCTCACTGCCGAGCTGTATGCGATCCATATCGAATCGCCGGGTGCCCATACCCGCCGCGATCCGGATGAAACCCGGCAGCTTGAAGCTCTGTTGCGCCTGGCAGCCGACCTCGGGGCGCAGATCGAGGTGATCGCCGATCATCGCGTCGTCGAGGCTATCGCCGCGTATGCAAGCGATCACCAGATCACCCGGATCATTATCGGGCGTTCGCATGCCGGCCGAATCGGGCGATTTCTGCATATTGATCTGGCAACCCGGCTACAGGCAAGCCTCGATGGTGTGCATATCGAGCAGATCTGATTGACGAAACGGCTACAGAATGCTATACTATCGTGAAACCGCACCCTTTTGGGAGCGCGGTATTGTTTTGCCTTACATCGTTATCACGAAGGAGTGCTGAGATCAGAGATCGCCTTCGCATCAACAACCGTATCCGTGCGCGTGATGTTCGTCTGATCGACGACGAAGGCGCACAGGTTGGCATTCTCCCGCTGCGTGACGCGCTCATGATGGCCGAAGAACGCGGGCTTGATCTCGTTGAGGTCGCGCCAAATGCGGTTCCGCCGGTGTGCCGGATCATGGATTACGGCAAGTTCCGCTATGAGCAGACGAAAAAAGAGCGCGAGGCGCGCAAGAACCAGAAGCAGATCGAACTCAAAGAAGTGCGCCTTAAGCCCAAAACCGACGATCATGATCTCGATGTCACGGCGAAGCAGGCGCGCAAGTTCCTGCTTGGCGGCGACAAGGTCAAGTTCACGGTGCGTTTCCGTGGCCGCGAAATCTTCCACCCCGACATTGGCCTTGCGATGTTGGAGCAGATGGCCGAAGAGTTGCGCGATATTTCGACTGTTGAGCAGCGGCCGTTAATGGAGGGCAAAGCGCTCTCGCTGTTGCTCGCACCAAACCTTAAGGCCAAATCGTCGGCAGCGCGCGCTGAGCGCCAGGCACCGGCGAACAAACCAGAAGCGGCTCCACAGCCGGAGACAACCGCAGCCGAAGAAGAGAAGGAATAGACCGATGCCGAAAATGAAGACACATAAAGGGGCCGCAAAGCGGTTTACATTTACCGGTTCGGGGAAGGCGATGCAGGCGCAGGGTCGCCGTGGCCATTTTCGCCGCCGCAAGGCGATCCGCCTGTTGCAGCAGCTTGATCGCTCGCAGCCGGTACACAAAGCCAACGAGCGGATGGTACGCACCGCACTGCCATATGGCGTCAAGCACGCCCGCTAACTAAATAGTGTTGCATCAAAAAACATCTGAGAAAGTGTAGGAATTCTCCATGGCTCGTGTCAAACGCGGTGTGATGGTGCGCAAGCGCCATAACAAACTGCTTCAGCAGGCCAGCGGTTATCAGGGAAGCCGCAGCCGGCGCATTCGGGTTGCGCGTCAGACGGTGCTGAAGGCGCTTTCGTACGCCTACCGCGACCGGCGTAACCGCAAGCGCGATTTCCGTCGCCTGTGGATCGTTCGTATCAATGCTGCAGCGCGCCAGGCCGGGATCTCGTACAACCGGCTGATGCATGGCCTGAAGGTTGCCGGGATCGATCTTGATCGCAAGATGCTGGCCGATATGGCGGTGCGTGATCCGGCCGCATTTCGCAGCGTTGTCGAACAGGTGCAGCGCGTCGGTTGATTTCAAGCACGGCAAACCCATATGTAAAACGCATCCGCTCGCTGGCAGCCGACCGACGTGAACGCCGCCGCGAGCGGATTGTTGTGCTGGAAGGGGTACGCCTGCTGGCTGATGCGCTGGCAAGCGGGGCGAAGATCGAACTGGCATTGTACGACACCGACCAGCTTGCGGCGAGTAGTGCCGGCCAGGCGTTACTGGTACAACTGGCACCCCTCACACAGGCATACCCTGCAACGGCGCGGGTGGTCGCGGCGGCGGCCGATACCATGACACCGCAGGGTGTGGTGGCGCTGGCACACTGGCCCGAGATCGCACCCGGCGCACCGGGGATCGCCCTGGTGATCGACGGCGTGCAGGATCCGGGTAATCTTGGTACACTGCTCCGCAGTGCCGAGGCGGTTGGTGTAATGCAGGTGTTCTGCACCAGTGGTACGGTTGATGCCTATGCGCCCAAGGTGGTGCGGGGCGCCATGGGGGCGTATTTCCGGCTGGCGATCGGGCAAGACCTGAGCTGGGAACAGGTCGGCGAGCGGTTGGCCAATGTCGATCAGATCTATGCCGCCGATGCATCGGCGACTCTGCCGTACTATGCGGTCGATTGGCGGCAGCGGGCAGCACTCGTGATCGGGAGCGAGGCGCACGGGCTGAGCGAGGCGGCACGAAGCTATGCAACGCGGCTGGTCGGCATTCCGATGCGTGGCCAGGCCGAATCGCTTAATGCGGCGGTTGCCGGAAGCATTCTGCTGTTTGAAGCGTTACGACAGCGTAGCCTCGGGCGCAGCTAGAATATCTACATCGGCAGAGCACACCCTGCCGGATCGAAACAACAAAAGATACTGGCAATGACGAAGAGAGTACGCAGGGGAAGCGTACAGAGCGCGACGGTCAGCGGCTGTGAGCCGTCGCCGCAGAACCCTGCCGAAGTTCACTTCCGAGCCGGGCGGTGAAGGCTCTTGCGAGCTGTGTAGTCGTTTCCGGGTGCCCTCCGTTATCAAGGGCAACGAGGGTGCTGCACGATTCTTGCAGCACCGAATCAGGGTGGTACCACGGGCCACGCTTCGTCCCTGACGAGTGCGTGGCTTTTTTTGTTGGCGAAAGGGGAAGCAGCATGGCGATTGTTGACGAACTTGCCGCACTGCGGCAAGAGGCACTCGGCCAACTGGCAGCAGTAACTGATCTCGATGGGCTTGCCGAATGGAGGAGTGTGTATCTCGGCAAGCAGGGAGCACTGACGCGGCTCAGCCGTGGCCTGGGGGCACTACCGGCCGACGAACGGCCGGCCGCCGGGCAGCAGTTCAACCAGACGCGCCAGGCGCTCGAAGCAGCGCTTGACGACACCCAAGTACGGCTAAAGCATGCCGCACAGCAGGATGCCTTCGAAGCCGAGGCGGTCGATGTGACGCTACCGGGGCGAGCGGCAGCAATCGGCCGGCTGCATCCGAGCACCCAGACACTGCGCACGATGGCGGCGGTCTTCGCCGACATGGGGTTCCAGATCTGGGAAAGCCCGGAGGTTGAGACCGACGAATACAACTTCGGCCTGCTCAATATGCCGGCCGATCATCCGGCGCGTGATATGTGGGATACCTTCTATATCGAGACGCCACCGGGCGCTGAGCGGGTACTCCTGCGTACGCACACCTCGCCGGGGCAGATCCGAGCAATGCAGCAGTATGCACCCGACCCGATTCGGGTGATTGTACCGGGCAAGTGCTATCGCTACGAGCAGGTGACGGCGCGCCACGAAATGCAGTTTTATCAGGTCGAAGGGCTGGCGGTCGGTGAACGAATCACATTCGCCGATCTGAAAGGCACGCTGGTCGGCTTTGCAAAGCGGCTCTATGGCCAGCATGTGCAGACACGCTTCCGGCCGAGTTACTTCCCATTTACCGAGCCGAGTGTGGAGTTTGATATCGAATGTTTTCTGTGCAATGGGGCGGGTTGCCGGGTCTGCAAATATAGTGGCTGGCTCGAGATCCTGGGGGCCGGTATGGTGCATCCACAGGTGCTGCGTAACGGCGGTTATGATCCGGATCGTGTCAGTGGTTTTGCATTCGGCATGGGGCCGGAGCGGATCGCCATGCTGCGGCATGGAATCGATGACATCCGCTGGTTCTTCAGTGGCGATGAGCGCTTTTTGCAGCAGTTTGGCTAGGGGGGCTGCCTCGCATCAGGCCGAAGTTGATGCGAGGCCTAATACCAGGAATGACCGTGAAAACGGAATGGTCTGCACTCACAATGCTACTTGTGCTGTTCGTCGGGTTGGCAACGCTGTATAACGCGGCGGTGCCGCTCGGCGAAGGGCCCGACGAACTCGGCCATGCCGGGTATGTCTTCTTTCTTGCACATGAGGGGCGGGTGCCGGTACAGTGCACCGCCCCATGCGAAAGTGACGTACCCGGTGAAGGGCATCAGCCGCCGCTCGCGTATCTGCTGGCGCTGCCGGCGGTAGCATGGCTACCGACCGACGAGCAGATCCTGGATTGGCCGGGCAATGCCCGGTTCGTCTGGGCCGGCGGTGATCAGGTCAATGCCCTGGCGCACGGCAGCCGCGAGCTATGGCCCTGGCATGGCAAGGTGCTCGCATGGCATCTGGTACGTGGCGTTTCGACACTCTGGGGTGCACTCACGGTGCTGTTCGTGTTTCTGGCGGCACGGCGGCTGCTCGTGGCTGCCGCGTTCCCGGCGGCGCTGGTAACGGCCTTCAACCCGCAGATGTTGTTTACTGCGGCGATTGCCAGTAATGATGCGTTGCTGATTGCGCTTGGTGCCGTACTGGTGTGGCTATTGCTCGGCCGGGATAGCGGCGGCAGGCAGGTAGCGGCGATTGGTGTCACCCTCGGGTTGGCACTGATCACGAAACAGAGGGCGGTGATCTTTGTACCGCTGGGGTTGCTCTGGTGTGTACTGCATGGCAGGCGCCACCCGACGGTGATCCTGGGCCGTGGGGCCGGCATTGCGGCGATTGTGTTCATCCTGGCCGGCTGGTGGTATCTGCGCAATATGCAGCTCTATGGCGATCTGCTGGGGCTGGCGGTGTTTAAGGCCGAATTCACCACACAGGCCTTCGATAGCCGCAACCCTCAGGCATGGCTGGCCGGTTTCAATCAGCTGTTCGCCTCGTTCTGGGGGCGTTTCGGCTGGATGAATGTCGTTTCGCCACTATGGATGACTGCCGGCTACGCTCTGCTGACCCTGGCGGCGCTAGGAGGCTTGCTGATCGCCATGCGGCGTGGCACATTCCCACAGCCGATCTGGCCGCTTCTGCTTCTGCCGCTGCTCGCCATGCTCTGGTTGGTGGCATTTGCCCTCACCGCCGGGCTCGTGGCATGGCAGGGGCGGCTGATCTTCCCGGCGTTGCCGGCCTTGGCCATTCTGCTGGGGGTTGGGCTGGCAACCCTGCTCCGGCCAGCACCACAGCCGCTGGCGGCCGTTCTGGTGCTGCTGCTGTTGCTACCGGCGGCCTGGGCACCACAGGGGGTGATTGCACCGGCCTACCCGCGCCATGCTCTGAGTGCAACCCAGGCGCAAGAGCGGATCGAGCACGAGACATTCGCGCGCTTTGCACGCTATACCGAACTTGGGGCCGAAGTGCGCGGCTGGAGCATGACGGGTGATCTGCGGCCTGGTGCCACACTCGATATCGGGCTGATCTGGCATGCGCTGAGCTACCAGAACCGCGACTGGCAGGTGTTCGTGCAGCTGCTCGACGGGCGCACCCTGCTTGCGGAAGATATGCGTGAACCGGCCGATGGTGCGTTCCCCATGACCCAATGGATGGCCGGTGATTGGATCGAGACACGCCACCGGCTGGAGGTACCGGCCGACCTGGCACCCGGTGCCTATACGCTGAAGATCGGCCTGGCCGACCCGGCCGAACGGCGCCGCGCCGCCTATTTCAATGATTATGACGTGAATGATCCCGAAGGGGATTCGTACGATCTGGCAGTGCTTACCATAACACCATAGTTATTGCGGCATCGTCACACAGCAGCTGTGCTCGGGTGTGATAACGCCAAGAAGCAGGTGGGCATAGCCCCACAAGGAGTAACCGAATGCGCGTTCCACTTTCGTGGCTGAAAGAGTTTGTTGATATCACAATGCCGGTCGAAGAACTGAGCGAACGCCTGACCATGACCGGCCTGGAGGTCGCCGGGGTCGAGCGGATCGGCATCGATGGTGCCGAGCTCCCCTGGGCACCTGATCTGGTATTGATTGGCAATATCCTCGAAGTGCGCAGCCACCCGAATGCCGACCGCCTGGTGCTAGCCGATGTTGACTATGGCGCCGACTCATCGCATACCGTCGTGACCGGAGCACCGAACCTGTTTGCCTACCGCGATACCGGCCGGCTGGCTCACCCGCTTAAGGGGGTCTTTGCCCGCGAGGGTGCCGAGCTCTACGACGGCCATGCCGAGGGGAAAGTCAAGGCCAAGCTGAAAGGGCGTATGGTTCGGGGGGTCATGTCGGATGCCATGCTCTGTTCTGAAAAAGAGCTGGGCATGTCGGAAGAACACGAGGGGATCATTATTCTGCCGGAAGATGCGCCGGTGGGGATGCCGCTGCGCGATTACCTGGGCGATGTGGTGCTGGAGATCGACGTATTGCCCAATATGGCGCGCGCCCTTTCGATGCTGGGTATCGCCCGTGAAATCGCAGCCATTACTGGTGCTGCACTCCGGCTCCCTGATCCACAGGTCGAAACCAGCGGCGCGGCGGTCGCCGGGCGTGTGCAGGTGACGGTCGAAACCCCCGATCACTGCCCGCGTTTCACCGCCACCCTGATCGAAGGAGTGCATATCGGCCCATCGCCGCTCTGGATGCAGCGCCGCCTGACCCTGG
>CALLZL010000363.1 GCA_937859575.1 uncultured Chloroflexota bacterium | reverse complement strand
CAAGCTCGGCTGTTGCCGCCTGCAGAGTAGCCTGGGCAGTGGCAAGCCGGGCGGTGGCCTGTTCGGCCTGAGCCTGGGCAGTGGTGGCCTGAGCCTGGCGCTGTGCAAGTGTTTGCTCGGCGGCAGCCAGCGTCGCGGCGTGATGCTCGTGTTCGTGGAGCAACTGATCGCGACGACGGTGGAGCTGTTCGGCGCGGCGGGCATGTTCGGCGGCGGTCGCGGCAATTTCAAGCTCGGCGCGGCGTGCGGCATCGAGTTGTTGCTGGAAGGTGCGGCGTTGTGCCGCGTAGGTTTGCAGCTCGTGTTCGAGTTCGGCGACCAGTTGATGCTGTTCGGCGAGGCGCTGTTCGGCCTCTGCGAGGCGGTCGGCGGTTGCCTGAGCTTCGTGGTGCAACTCTTCCTGGCGCAGCAGCAGCTCAGCGGCGGCACGTGCCTGTTCGGCGGCGCGCCGTTCGAGGGCGGTCTGACGTTCGTTGCTCACGGCCAGATCGCGTTGGGCGCGTTGGGCGCGGCTATGGAGCGTACTACTTTCGGCATGCAGGGTGCCCAGTTCTTCACGCCGCCCTTGCAATGCCTGGCGAATGCCGGCCACTCCGGCGGCATGGGCCGTGCGTTCCGCCTGGCATTGCGCAAGAGCAGCAGCCGCCGCCGCAGCAGCAGTGCGAGCAGTGGCCAATGCCGCGCGGGCGGCAGATTGCTGGGCGGCATAGAACCCCACCAGGAGGTCGGAGAGCTCGGTATGGAGATCGCGAGCGGATTGGGCCAGCGATGCCTGGCGTTTGAGCGAGCGCAGGCGCGGTTCGAGCTCGGCCAGAATATCGGCACTGCGCTGCATGTTGGCATCGGTTTCGCGCAGGCGGCGTTCGGTTTCGGCGCGGCGTGATTCGAAGACACCGATGGCGGCGGCATCTTCGAAGAGGCGGCGGCGTTCTTCGGGGCGCAGATTGAGCGCCGCATCAACCAGGCCCTGGTTGATGATCGTATACGAACCGCCCAGGGCACCGACCGCCTCGTGCAGATCGCGCAGGCGTACGCGATTGCGATTAATGAAATACTCGCTATCGCCGGCGCGGGTTGCACGGCGCGTGAGGGTCACTTCGTCGTAGGGCAGATTGATCAGGCGATCGTGGTTATCGATCGTGAGCGACACCTCGGCAAACCCGGCGGGGGCGCGGCGTGATCCGCCGCCAAAGATCAGATCTTCGGTACGTTTGGAGCGCAGCGTTGCATAGCTCTGTTCGCCAAGCACCCACCGCACCGCATCGACAACATTCGTTTTGCCGGAGCCATTGGGGCCGACGACGGCAGTGATGCCGGGGCCGAACTCAAAAACTGTACGGGGTGCAAAGGTTTTGAAGCCCTGGATTTCGAGGCGCCTGAGATGCATTGTACGATTCTGGATGTCTGAGAACAGGTTTTATTATAGCATAGAGCGCTTTTCGGCCTGTTCGGCCTGTTCGGCAGCGGCGGGGGTGGCGGGTGGATTGTAGCGGGCGTGTTCGTAGGCATTGGTCAGATCGGCAATTGCCGCCGCCGCCTCGGGGGTTGCGGCAGGCAAGGCCGCCGCGAAATCGCGTGGGGTTTCGCGGGGCAAGCGCATGCGGCCGCCACGTTCGGCGCGGATGAGAAACCGGATGTAGGCGCGGCGCACACGGCTGCTCGGATCCGTGCCATGCAGGGCGGCAAGGGCCGCCACCAGCGACTGGTTGGCATGGCGGCGGCCGGCCAGCAGATCGCGCAGATCGCCGATCAGGGTTTCGAACGAAAAGAGCGACTCGCGGGTTTCGTCGCCAGCCGGCCCCTGGCGCGGGCGGCGGCGCAGGGCCAGGATCAGGGCGATCAGGAAGCCGACCGGAATGAGCGCGATTGCGATCTGCGCGGCGATGATCAGCCAATCGGGCAGGAAGCTGAGGGTACCGCCGACACGTTCGGTGCGTTCTTGCTGTTCGATCTGCAGTGTGATCAGCAGTTCGGCAAATGCTTCCGAGCCGATCCGGCGGAGGAACCAGTCGATGGCGACCACAAGAATGTAGAAGATCGGGGCGAGCATCAATTCAAGCAGCGTTACAATTGCCAGCCAGACACCACCCAGCGCCGCGCTGATTTCGCCGCCAAGCAGCGATACCAGCACGACACCAAGCAACACCACGCCAGCAACCGCGCCGCTGATGGTTGCCAGGCCACGTGCTCCGACGCGCCGCAGCTGCCCACCCGATGCTTCGGCGATACCCGTGAGGGCGATCGATGTCAGGCCGGTGGCGAACAGGCCGATCACCTGCATGCTCATTTCGTCGATCGTGCCGGGGCGGTGGCCGATGCCGAGCAGCAACCCGAGCAGAATAAAGACCAGCGCGGCGGCACCGGCGCGGGCATACCAATCACGCAGGGTATGGGTATCGTGGGCACCAAGTTCGCCACCGCGCCAGAAGGCGTAGAGCGAACCGAGCAGCACCAGGTAGCTACGGCCGCTCTCGGGGTGCGCGCCATTCAGCAGCACACCAACAGCACCGGCCGGCTCGGTGGTAGCCAGATCGACGGCAATCAGGGCGACGATCAGGGCCATCAGCAGCAGAGCCGGGCGTTGCCATATTGCCGGGGCGCGGCGCACCAGCAGATCGGCAAATGCACCGATCAGTGTTGCCAGGCACAGCACGCCCCAGGTGCCGGTCGCACCCAGGGCGGTCAGCAGCAGTGCAGCAGGTGTCGCCTCGGCAATTGCCAGGCAGATGATCAGAAAGAGACGCCAGATCGACGGCATATGTATAGTGCCTCACAAAACAGGAAGCGATCAACCGTTTGGCCATGCGTTGCCGTGCAGGTTACAGATCGCAAGCGATCGCCAGATCGGCTGCGATACCTTCGGTTGTGAGCGAACCGGCAGCAACAAAGCGCACTTCGACGGCGCGGGTAATACTGCGCAGATCGATGATCGCGGCAGCCAGATCCGCCTGCCGTTCTGGTGTGGCCGCGATCGTCAACCGAGCCACCGGCGTGCCCAGCCCACGGCGGGCAACGGGTTTGGGGCGGCGCCCAGCGGCGGCAATTTCGATCAAGGCGCTGCCGGTCGCCTCGGCCGATTCGTCGATCCAGCCGGGTTCGGCGGCTGGCCAGCCGGCGACGTGGATCGACGCGGCACCATCGGCGGCGGCAAACAGCTGCCGATAGATTGTATCGGTTACAAACGGCAGCACCGGCGCCAGCAGCTTCAGAATGGTCAGCAGCGCATGGCCGAGTGTTGCGATAGCAGCGCTATGGCCGGCTGTTTCGCGATCATAGAGCCGGGCCTTCACCAGTTCGAGGTAATTATCGCAGAAATCCGACCAGAAGAATCGTTCGGCTGCCTCAAGAGCCGGCTGATACTCGTGTGCCTCCCAGTGTGCAGTGGTACGGGCCACCAGCCGTTGCAGCCACGAGCGCAGTGCCCGGTCGGCCGGCGGCAGCGCCGGCACATGCGCCGGCTGCCAGGGGGTTTCGTCGAGCTGGGCGGCAAGCAGGCGTGCGGCGCTCCAGAGCTTGGCGACCAGGCGGCTGCCCTGGCGGAAGGTCGCTTCGACCACCGGCTGATCGGCACCGAGGGTACCGCTGCAAGCCCAGTAGCGCACCGCATCGGCACCATAGCGGGTAATCAGAGCATCCGGGTCGAGGATCGCATTTCCTTTTGATTTACTCAGCTTCGTGCCGGAAGGATCGAGCGCATGGCCCGAGATCATCACGCTCTGCCATGGGATGCGGCCATGGTGGAACCATTCCTGAGCGATCGTATAGAAGGCCCAGGTGCGGATGATGTCGTGGGCCTGCGGGCGCAGCTGCATGGGGCGCAGCCGATCTTGCAGCGCAGTAGCGGCCGCCGGACCGCCGACCGCCGCCCAGCGCATGGTGGCGATCTGTGGTGAGAGCGACGAAGTAGCCCAGGTATCCATGACATCGGCGTCGGGCTGCAGGTCGGTATTGCCGCAGGTACAGGCGCCCGGTGCCGGATCGCTCAGCGGGTCGATCGGCAGCTGTTGCGGATCGGGGGTGACGAATGCGCCGCATGCGGGGCAATGCCAGATCGGGAAAGGCACACCGAAGAAACGCTGCCGCGAGATACACCAATCCCAGCTCAGGTTGGCGACCCAATGTTCGTAGCGTGCCTGCATATGGGCCGGTTGCCAGATGATCTGCCGGCCGGCGGCGAGCAGATCCGCGCGGGCATCGGTGAGGCGCACAAACCACTGGTGCGAGGCGCGGATCTCGAGCGGTGTGCCGCAGCGTTCGTGCACTCGCACCGTCTGGGTAGCCGGTTGCTGCGCGGCGAGCAAGCCGGCGGCGGCCAGATCGGCAGTGATCTGCCTGCGGGCCATTGCGAGAGTCTGGCCGGCATAGGCACCACCAGCCGCGCCGAGCCGGCCATCGCGGGCAACCAGATCGATCAGCGGCAAGTGATGGTTGCGCCACCACGCGACATCGGCAGCATCGCCGAAGGTGCAGCACATGACGATACCGCTGCCTTTGGCCGGATCCACTGCCGGATCGGCCAGGATCGGAACGCGCCGGTCGAAGAGCGGCACAACTGCCTCGCTGCCGATCAACGAATGAAAGCGCTGGTCGTCGGGATGCACAAAGAGTGCAACACATGCCGGCAGCAACTCGGGGCGCGTAGTGGCGATCGGCAGCTGAAGCGCCGGATCGGCGGCATGGCCAAACAACAAGGTAAAGAAGATCGTCGGGCGTTCGAGATCGTCGATCTCGGCCTGGGCAATGGCGGTCTGGCATTCGACACACCATGGGTTCGGTGCCTGGGCACGGTAGATGCGGCCGCTCCGCAGCAACGCCAGAAACGATTCCTGGGCAATACGCCGACTGGCGGTATCGATCGTCGAATAGCGCAAGCGCCAATCGACACTCATCCCAAGGCGTTTCCAGAACTGCTCGAAGCGATCTTCGACCTCGTGTGAGAGTTCGAGGCAGGTGGCGATAAAGGCACTGCGGCCGACATCACGGGCGCGAATGTTGCGGCTCCGCTCGACGAAGCGTTCGGTCGGCAGGCCGTTATCATCGAAGCCAAAGGGGTAATAGACATTGCGGCCAGCCATGCGTTGGAAGCGAACAATCGCCTCGGCCTGCACATACGAATAGACATGGCCGATATGAATGGCACCACTCACCGTTGGGGGCGGGGTATCGACGGCATAGATCGGGCGCGGGTCGGCAGGGTCGAAGTGATAGATCGCGAGTTGCTCCCAGGCGGAGGCAAGCGCCGCTTCACCGGTAGGCTCATAACGGGCGGGCAGATCCATGGGGGGTGCTCCTCTTATCGTGCATAGGGCATGCAGATCGACGCCGGCGCGAGACGCCGGCCGGAGCATCCAGGGATGATCAGCGGCGGCGCAGCAACCGACGACGGCGGCATGCAGTTGGGCTACAGCCGAAACGTACGTCGCCTACATCACCTACATCATCGCCAACCATGGCGACCACCTCACTTTCCTGGGTACAGTAACCTACTGTCATTTGACGGAGCGCAGCGATTGGCATGCCGCGCCACAAGCCTCATAGCGAAGTGCAGCAGTATTGATCTGTGCGCATGCGGGCGAGACCCCGCGCTCCCAGCGATCAATCGTTTTGCACTTCGTTATATGGTGCAAAGAGTACCAGATCGGCGACGAGCATGCAATGGTCGGAAGTATGATCGCAGACGATCCGGGTATCGACCGGCGCAATGGCGTCGCGTGTCCAGACATAATCGATCCGCACGAGGGGAAACGGGATCGGCACACCCAACATAACTTTATTGTTAGGAAATGTAAAACCGAACCCCCAGGAGGTTGCGCGATAAGCATCGTGCAGTGTCGTCGCGAGCTGCTGGTAGCGTGGTTCGCGGTCGCTGGTGTTGAAATCGCCGGCCACCACAAGCGGGCCATGGATCGACTCGATCGCGGTGAGGAAGCGATCCATCTGCGTATCGCGGGTTGCTGAGCTATAGGCCGCAAGGGGCGGAACATACCAGGCAGTGGCATAGCTACGCTGGAGATAGCGCGGCGCTGCGAGATGTACATTCACAAATGTGAGGGGTTGCCCATCGACATCGATCAACAACTGCTGGCCGGGGGCACGAAACCCGGCCGGTTGGGCGACAATCGGATAGCGGCTGATCACCCCCAGCCCGGCATGCGAACTTGTCGGCGTGAGGTGTTGATACGGATACATATCACTCAGTTGGGCGCGTATGATGGCGGCGGCATCGTGCGTTAGCTCTTGAAACGCAATAATATCGGCATCCTGATCGCGCGCAGCCAGCAGGGTTGCGACAAGATCCGGGTTGCTTTGCCACAGATTGAAGGTTGCGATGCGCAAAGGCCGGCCGGCCGGCGGTGCGGCGAAGGTTGGGGTAAGATATGGCCCGACGGCCGCCAGTGCGATCAGCAGCGCCAACACCGTTGCACCACGCAGCGGGCGCGAGCGCAGCAGCAGCGCCGCCGGAATCAGCAGCAGTAACGGAATGAAGAGCAGCGGCGCAAAGATATTGGTTACGGCAATCAGCCAGTGTCGTTCGGCGGCAATCGCCCAGAGCAAGCTCAGCAGCAACAGAACCCCGCCATAGGCCGTGGCAACCAGCGACAACGTGTGATGGGCGGCACGTCTCAACAGCGATGACACACGATTCATGCAGATCTCCGCACACAAAAAAGACCTTCGTTCCCCCATGGAACGAAGGTCTTCGGCATGTTGTTGCACCGCTAGCCGTTAGCGACGTTCGATAAGCAGGCGGATCGCCGTACGTTCTTCATCATCAATCGCGACATCGATGAAGGAAGGAGTACAGACAATATCGATCCCTTCGTCGTGCAGATAGCTACGAGCGATTGCCACTGCCTTGATCGCCTGGTTCGTCGCACCGGCGCCGATCGACTGCACTTCAGCGACACCGCTATCGCGGATCACACCGGCGATTGCACCAGCAACGGCGCTCGGACGAGAACGTGTGGAAACCTTCAAGACCTCAGCACTCCGATGAGTCTCTGTGTCGCTGGAGGTATTTCCACCGACAGCACGAGCGACAGGTGTAGAGAGCGATGTATTGGTTGTCATGCTCATTCTCCTCCGATGGGTTGGATCCCAGTCGAAATAACGGCTGGTCTGTCATTGAACGGCGGCAGTCAACCGCCGGCTGCCGGCATTATGGGCGAACCCAGCATGCTAGCGTGCATAATCGACCGCCCGCGTTTCGCGGATGACGGTCACTTTTATCTGGCCGGGATACTGGAGACTCTCTTCGATCTTCTTGGCCACATCACGAGCCAGGTGGATACTGCCAAGATCATCGATTGAATCCGGTTGAACCATGACACGCACTTCGCGTCCGGCCTGAACGGCAAATGCGCGCTGGACACCCTGGAACGAGGTTGCCACCGTTTCGAGCGCTTCGAGCCGCTTAATATACAGATCAAGCGTTTCGCGGCGTGCCCCCGGGCGGCCACCCGAGATAGCATCGGCCGCCATAACCAGAAACGCTTCAACCGTCTGCGGCTCTTCGTCCTGATGATGTGCGGCAATGGCGTGCACAATCACCGGTGCGCGGCCAAGCCGCCGTGCGATATCGGCCCCGATCAGGGCATGGGGCCCCTGCACTTCGTGATCGACAGCTTTGCCGATATCGTGCAATAGTGCTGCCGTTTTGGCGACCGTAATATTGGCACCGAGCTCGGCTGCCATATGTGCGGCAAGCAAGGCACATTCAAGTGAATGCTGCAACACATTCTGGCCATAGCTTGTGCGATACTTCAACCGCCCAAGCAGTTTGATCAGGTCGGGATGCAACCCCTGTACATTAGCCTCATACGCGACGCGTTCACCTTCTTCGCGCATGATGACATCAACTTCCTGCTGAACTTTATTGACAACCTCTTCGATCCGGGTTGGATGAATACGGCCGTCCTTCAGCAAGCGCGAAAGCGCGATGCGGGCAATCTCGCGCCGCACCGGATCGTGGCACGAGAGCGTCACTGCTTCGGGGGTATCATCGACAATAATATCGACCCCGGTGATCTGTTCGAATGCGCGGATGTTCCGCCCTTCGCGGCCGATGATCCGCCCCTTGAGCTCTTCGCTCGGCAGTGCGACCGTCGAGACGGTCACCTCGGCGACATAATCGGAGGCACAGCGCTGGATAGCAAGGCCTATCACCTTGCGCGCCGTTTTATCGGCTTCTTCGCGTGTACTCCGCTCGATCTCGCGGATGCGGCGGGCGGCTTCATCGCGTGACTCGTTTTCGACACGTTCGAGGATGATCGCACGTGCTTCTTCCTGGCTCAGTGCTGATATGCGTTCGAGCTCACCGCGTTGTTGCTGGCGAAACTGTTCGGCTTCGTTCTGAACCTGTTCGATCTGCCGTTCGCGGCTCTGTATCTGCCGTTCGCGGCGTTCCAACCCCTCCAGCTTGCGGTCGAGATTTTCTTCCTTACGCTGAAGGCGCTCCTCCTGTTTTGAGAGTGATGCACGTGCTTCGCGAATCTGGGCTTCAGCTTCGTTACGAAGCCGTAACGCTTCATCGGTGGCACGTAAAATCAGATCTTTCTGTTCAGAGCGCGCTGCTTCCAGTTGAAGCCTGGCCTCGGTTTCGATCTGTTGCATACGGCTCTGAAGAACACTTTTGTAGATTAAAACACCAATGCCCGCGCCGGCCGCAAGGCCAAGCACCAGCGCCAGCATGGCCCATTCAAGCCCTTGCACAACGTCCTCCTACTATCTATGCACTTTTTAAGGTGCAACAGATGGCAGCCGCTCGTACGGGGCTGCCGTGCGGTACGATCCGCAAGCTACAATCTGATTGCACAGTCATCTAACGAGTATGAGGGTATTGATCAATAATACCCTCTTCTTATAAATTCTGTCAAGATGATTGATAATAGAGCAGGGCATGTGCGGGCTCAGGTGACGAGGAAGCGGCCGGACAGTCATGCTGTGCGTCGCGCAGCAGCTCTTCGCGGAGTGGGAGCGACGCCGGGCGCGTCCCTTCACCCGGCGCGATCCTGAGCCGCTGTGCGGCTCAGGATGCCAGCCAGCGCGGGGGGCAGCCCGGCGCGTACATGCTGCGATCCCGATCACGAAGGGGGGGAGATATCGGTCGGGAGCGTGAGGAGTTGCAGGATTCGCAGTTGCAGCGGCGAGAGAGCCGTTGTCGAAGGTCGTTGGCGCGGGTAAGCATTGAGGCTGATATCGCGGAAGGCGTCGAGCATCCGTTCGGCGGTTGCCTGTGTCGGGCGCTGTGAATCGCCTACCTGCTCGGATTCGGCTTGCAGCCGCCGCGCGGCAACAACTTCGATCAGCGCGAGGGCGCGCCGTGCCAGCGAGAGCAGCCGGATCAAGCCATGCGAGTAGTCGCCACGTTGCAGGCTACCCTGGCTCAGCGAGAGTGATCGGCCGTTCAGGCGGCGGAAGCCGTGATCGCCCTCGGGCATATCACGTAACAACTCGCGGGCGGGCAACCTGGCTGGTGGCAGGTTCGTGGCATAGATACGCCAGCCGAGCATGCTGATATGGCGGGCAAAGGCGGCCTCGTCGATAACCGTACTTACCGAAAGATCGCGTTCGACGCGCACGGCAGTCGGCCGGCCACGATACCGGCGTACGGTCCGTTCGGCGATCTCCTCGTGATAGCGCAGGGTCAGGATCTGATCAAGCTGTTGATTGGTCACGAGTTCGAGTGCCAACTGTTGGAGCGCTTCGAGCGAGCGTGGCCGCTGTTTGCCGCGCCGCCGTTCGCAGAGTGATCCGAGATCGGCGCGTACCTGGGCCAGGCGGGCGCGCAAGCCCAGTTCCTCGGCGCGAGCCAGGGCACGCGACCGCACCATGATGCGTCGTTCGTGCCATTCGATCATCCGCCCATCAACCAGTGCACGTACCGGTTCGTTCCATTCGCGTAGTTCGTAATCGCCCGAAACCATCAGGGTATCGGATGTGCCATGAAGCCGTAGAAGATCGGGAATCTGCTGATCGGTCAGTGGAGCCAGATACCCATCGTGGTTGGCATGAATTGCCGCCCGTGTTGCCAACGGTGTTACCGCATCGCCGGAATAGATGATCTGCGGTTGCGGCAGGCAACCACGCGTATGGCGTATGGCCGTCAGGTGGCTGGCTTCGTCGCTGCGCGGCATGATCCATGTCGCAATCGGAATGCCGGGCGGATCGAGGAGCGTGAGGGTGATACGAGCACGCAATGCTCCTGGCCGCCATGTATTACTGTAATGAAACTGCAACAGACCATCGTTGCTGACATGCCAGCCGACTCCTTCGGCCGAGACGAAGCGCACCCGATGCGAAGCCTGAGCCACCGCCTGTTGAAGTTCGGTGTTGAGCAGGCGCTCGATCTGCGCCCAGGCCGTATCGTTGCTCAGCACTGCCAGCACGTCGCGTAGCCGTTCTTCCGAGAGTGCATACGGGTTGATGTCGCGCCCAACACACCAGCGCAGCGTCAGAGCGCGGTCAGCCGCCCAGGAAAGCAGGTGCGGTGCTTTGGAATCGCCGCGTGAGAGAATATGAGCCAGCCAGAGAGTTACGACCCAACCAGGGCTGAGATCTGCGCCATCGGGTATGCCGGCTACCGCATCGATGGTCTGCGCAACCCGCATCCGGCGCAGATGCGCTATCAGCAGCGGCAAATCATCAACCCGTTCGTTGGGGGCCAATGATGCAATCTCAACATCTGGTGCTATGGTTGTCGTCATCGAGTCTTCCTGACTGTACCTGCTGGTGTGCAACAGCGGCCGAAACAGCCGGGCAACACGCTTCCCGGCAGGCAGCCCTGATCGTGGTGGCACACCACCAACGTGTCGAAGGTACAATGTGTATGAACGATAGTAGCAGGATCAGATGTCATCGAGCTTGCAATAATATGTAAGAAGGTGAATCTTTTTTAACGTATCGTAGCCTGGCGGCGGTGCAGCCGCCGGCGTGCAAGAAACAGTATAATGACGCGAGGTATACCAGCGATTGAGAAGAACCATGTTACATGTTCGAACTCTACTCGACGGCCTGCAGGTGGTGGTTGAGCCGTTGCCGCACACCCACTCGGTTTCACTCGGGTGTTTTGTGGGTGTCGGTTCGGGCCACGAGGCCGGCGACATCAGCGGCATTGCGCATTTTATCGAGCATATGCTCTTCAAGGGTAGCCGGCAGCGGCCGCATCCCAAGCTGATCGCCGATGCGATCGAAGGGGTAGGCGGGATCCTCGATGCCTATACCAGTTTTGAATCGACCGTTTATTACGCCAAGGTGGCGCATATGCACTTCGACCGGGCGGTTGATGTGCTGGCCGATATGTTGCGGTTCCCCTGTTTTGATCTGAAGGATGTGGAGAAGGAGCGACGGGTAATCGCCGAAGAGTTGCGGCAGACGGCCGACACACCATCGGAGTTGATTCATCAGTTGCTCGACAGCGGCATGTGGGGTGATCAGCCGTTTGGCCGCGATATTGCCGGCGATGAGCATTCGATCATGTCGATCATGCACGAGCAGATCATCACCCACTGGCAATCCTTCTACACCCAGGCCAATATGGTGATTTCGGTAGCCGGAAATGTTGATCCGGATCATGCATGGTCGCGGATTGAAACGGCATTGGCCGGTATGCCGGTGGGGGTGCCGATGACCTGCCTGCCGAGCCGGCCGCCATTACCAGGGCCACGGATCCATCTGCGAGACGACGACAGCGAGCAGGGGAATTTTTGCCTGGGGTTTCCCGGAGTTGGCCAGTTTGATCCGGATCGGCGCGCCATGCTGGTGCTTGATACCATTCTCGGCGGAAGTACTTCGTCGCGGCTGTTTCAGCGCATCCGCGAGGATCTGGGGCTGGCCTACAGCATCGGTTCGTATAGCCGCGAACATCACGATGCCGGTAAGTGGGTTGTATACGGGAGTGTCGAGCCGGATCGGCTGAACGAATGTGTTGCCACGGTGTTGGAAGAGTTGCAGCAGGCCCGAAACGACGGTATCACCGAAGAGGAACTAGCGTCGGTGAAGCAACAGGTCGAGGGGGGAATTCTGCTCTCGCTTGAAGATACCTGGTCGGTTGCGGCACGTAATGGTTCGCACCAGCTGCGCTATGGCCGGGTGATACCGGTCGAGCAGGTCGTTGCCGAGGTTGATGCGGTGTCGTGTGCTGATGTGGCGCGGGTGGCAAGCCGCATGTTACGCGAGGATGCGATGCACCTGGCGGTGATTGGCCCGGATGTCGCACCCGAAGCACTGGCTGAGTTGTTGACATTTGCCCCGGCGGCTTCGTAACAGCACCGCGTGCAGCTGATTGGCGCGGCAGGGGGCGGATCGCGAGAGACAGAGATGCAGATTGCCATTATCGGGGCGGGGGGGGCTGCCGCGGGGGGGCTGGGGCGGGGGGGGCCGGTGGCCGGGGTGACGCCCTAGGAAAAGAGTCGTGGTGTCGGTGGGCGGGTCGCGACCCGCCGGCGCGATGGGTATATCTTCGACCATGGCGCGCAGGTCTTCAGGGCCCCTGATGAGCCTATGCAGCAACTGATTCACACCGAGCTTGCGGCAGACGGGTTGTTTGATATCGGCCGCCCGGTCTGGCTGTTTGATCAGGCAGGTGCGATTGTTCCCGGCGATCCACTGTTGAATGCCGAGCCGCAGTGGGCCTATACCGCCGGGATCAACCAGCTTGCGAAGCGCTTGGCGGCCGATGCCGAGGTGCGGCGCGAGGTGCGGGTTGCAGCATTGCGGCGGGTGGGGGATGCGTGGCGGATCCAGACCGAGGATGGCAGCGATGTCGGCCAGGCCGACATGGTGCTTCTGACGGCACCCGGGCCGCAGAGTGCGGCGTTTGTGGCGGCCAGCGGTCTGGCGGGCGATCCGCGGCCGACGCTGGCCGCCGCGCTTGAGCGCCCCGTCTATCGCCGCTGCCTGACGCTGACACTAGCGTATGATCAGCCGATCGATCGGCCATTCTACGCATTGCTGAACAGTGATCGGCAGCACCCGATTGCATGGATCGGGCTGGAACATGCCAAAGGGGATCGTCGTTGCCCGGCCGGCCACAGCCTGCTGATTGCTCAGCTTGCGCCGCAGGCAAGCACCGAGCGCTGGCATGTCGCAGCACCTGATCTGGCAGCCGAAGTTGCCGAATGGCTCAGTGGAGTGCTGGGGGTTGATCTGCGCCGGCCGTTGTGGCATGATCGCCAGGGGTGGCGCTTTGCCCTGCCCGATGCGGCCGCTGATGCGCAGGTGCTGGCAGCCGGTAGTGAGGCCGGGCTGTTCTTTGCCGGTGATTTTCTCACCGGCCAGGGGCGGGTTCACCTGGCGATCGAATCCGGCCGGCGGGCGGGCATAGTGCTGGCACAGGCGGGCATAGCCTGATAGTGTACTTGGTACGACGCCGAAAGGAGCCGGTAGATGCACAGAACCAGGCCGCAATACCCATTAATTGATGATGCCTCGTTGCAGGCTGCCAATGGCCGACCGCTGAGCGAGATCACCCCCGAAGCAGCGGCAGGCGGGGCGCTCGGGTTGCCGGATCTCCAGATCAGTGCGACGACGCTGCAGGCGCAGGCGCAGATCGCCCGCGAGGCCGGCTTCCGCCAGCTTGGCGAGAATCTCGAACGGGCGGCGGAGTTGACACGGGTGCCAAATGCCGAGGTGTTGCGCATGTACGAACTGCTGCGCCCCGGCCGTTCGTCGTTCGACGAACTGGCAGCGCTGGCACAGCTGCTAGAAGAACAGTACGATGCCCCGATCTGTGCCGCGCTGGTCCGCGAAGCGGCGCATGTCTACCGTGCCCGCGGGCTATTCGACGAGACATAACCCATGTTGCTTGTGTTAACCCCTAACCCGGCGATTGATAGGGTGCTTGATGTGCCGGGCTTCCGCACCGCCGAGGTTTGCCGGGTGAGCCGGCGCAGTGATGGTGCGGGCGGCAAAGGGCTCAATGTGGTGCGAGTGGCCCGCACCCTGGGAATGCAGGCCTGTGCCTGTGGGCCGCTTGGCGGCGCAACCGGGCGAAGCGTGGCAGAGCTGGCGGCAGCCGAAGGGCTGGAATGCCGCTGGCATTGGCTGGCGCATGGCGAAACTCGCATCTGCGTGCTTGTGACCGATGCAGCGGCCCATGACACGCTGACGATCAACGAGCCGGGGCCACAGCTAGATGGGGCGGCATGGAATGCCTTCGCCGCCCATGTGCTGGCAACGGCGACCGAGGCACATGCCGTTGCCGCATCGGGCAGCCTGCCGCCGGGAGTCGGCGCAGCGCAGTATATCGAGCTGTTGCGGGCTATCAAACGGCCGATCTACCTCGATACCAGCGGTGCGCCGCTGGTAGCGGCGCTTGATGAGCCACTTGCTATGCTGAAGGTCAACGGCCACGAGCTCGGCAGCGCCCTGGGTGATGTCATCGCGACTCCGGCTGCTGCTGCCGCTGCGGCCCGCCGCGTGCTGCAACGCGGCCCACGCCTGGTGATCGTTACCCTCGGGCGCGACGGAGCAGTTGCTGCGACTGCCGATGAGGTTTGCTGGGCTCGGCCGCCCGCGATTGCCCCGATCAGCCCGGTGGGCAGCGGCGATGCCGTGCTGGCAGGAGTCGCTGCTGCGCTACAGCAGGCCCGGCCGCTCGGCGAGGCGCTTCGGCTTGGCGTGGCGTGTGGTGCCGCGAATGTGCTGGTACCTGGGCCGGGGATCGTGCTTCCTGATGATATTGAGCGGATGCTGGCAGGAACCCGGCTGCACAGTATGTAGCTGTTGATGATGGTAGATAGCTGGAGGCACCCATGCCGATCCAGGTTCTTCGATCGATAGCACTCTTTACGGCTTGCTTCCTGTTTGTGATACTGGCTGCCGCCACGACACCAGTGCATGCGGCTATCGGTGCACCGGTTCTCAAATGGGCGTATGGCGGTTGTTTTGCAAGCTGGTGCCAGACTGGTTGGTATGCCTCGCCGGCCATAGCTGACATTGATGGCGATAATCAACCGGATGTCGTATGGGGTTCGTATGATGTTGTCGCACTCAATGGTGCAAACGGCAGCCTGAAGTGGCGGGAGGGTAACAAACACCGCCCGTCCCCCCGGGGCCTCCGCGCCCGCCCCCCCGGGCGCCGGGGCCCCGGGGGTGTTGTTTGGCGCCGGGGGCGCCCGCTGGTCCGGTGCCGCCCGGTTTGGGCCCCC
>CALLZL010000362.1 GCA_937859575.1 uncultured Chloroflexota bacterium | reverse complement strand
GAAGTTCGTCCCGCGCTGGTGGTCGAGCCGGATCACTCATTCAGTATTACAACCGCACTCATCCGGGGGGTTAAGCGATGATCGATGTTGATGCGTATCTGATGCGGCTCGGCGATAGTGGCGGCCGCTCGCCGAGCCCGGCAACATTGCGCCGGCTGCATGTGGCACATCAGCAGGCGGTACCGTTTGAAAACCTCGATATCCATCTCAACCGGCCAATTGCACTCGACGAAGCAGCGCTGTTCGACAAGATCATACGGCAGCGGCGCGGCGGTTTCTGTTATGAGCTCAACGGCCTGTTCGGCCTGCTGCTGCGTGAACTCGGCTTTCAGGTCACTCTGCTGTCGGCAGGGGTCTTCTCACGCGGGCGCTTCGGACCCGAATTCGATCATCTGGCGTTGGCGGTTGAGATCGACGGCATCCGCTGGCTGGCTGATGTCGGTTTTGGCGAGAGCTTCCGCGAGCCGTTGTTGCTCGATAGCCGCGACATCCAGCAAGAAGGGCATCACCGCTTTCAGCTCGTTGATCAGCACCCGTATACGGTGCTGACCATTGAGGGGGATGATGCACGTTGGGTTGCCCAGTATCGTATCTCGCCAACGGCGCGGCAGATGTCGGATTATGCCGGGATGTGCCACTACCACCAGGTCTCGCCGGCCTCGAACTTCACGCGGCGACGGATCTGTAGCCTGACGACTGCCGAAGGCCGGGTGACACTAAGCGAGCGGGTGTTGATCATAAGCCGCAACCACGAGCGGGAAGAACAGCGCATCGAGGATGATGCCGCCTGGCTGATGGCGCTGCGCAACCATTTCGGGATCGATCTGCCGGCTGCGGCGGCCGGCATGCCGTCAACCGATCCCAACATCCCGCTGCTTGAGTATGATCCGGATCCGCAGGCGGTGATCAACCCTAATCATCGCCACGAACCGATCGATCTGCCGCCGCACCTGGTGCTCTGTTTCTTTGCCGATGTGATCGAGCGCCTGGTGCAGGAGCGCGGCGCAACCCGCATCGCCGAACTTCGCAGCGAAATCGGCAGTCATCCAATCTATGCACTCGAAATCGAAGGCCGGCAGGTTGCAGTACTCCACCCGGGGGTCGGCGCACCACTGGGTGCGGCACTACTCGAAACGGCGATCGGCCGCGGTGCAACCAGGATCGTAGCTTGCGGTGGGGCCGGTGTGCTCGACCCGAGCATTACCGTCGGGCATGTCGTTGTTCCGGCGCTGGCCGTACGCGATGAAGGTACATCATACCATTACCTGCCGGCGGGGCGCGAGATCGGCATGCAGCCGGATGTCATGGCAAGCCTGGTCGAAACCCTCGAACAGCGCGGTATCCCGTATATTGTGACCAAAACATGGACGACCGACGGGTTGTTTCGCGAAACACCGGCGAAGATCCAGCGACGGCGTGCAGAAGGTTGCCTGGTCGTCGAGATGGAGGCTGCGGCGTTCTTTGCAGTGGCGCAGCACCGTGGGGTGCGGTTTGGCCAGTTGCTATACGGTGCCGATGATATCAGTGCACCCGAATGGGATCATCGCGGCTGGATGGAGCGCCATAGTGTGCGCGAGGCGCTCTTCGACCTGGCGGCTACGGCATGCCTGGCGTTGTGAGGGTATCTATGGCTCACCGGCAACATCCGGCCGCGGGGGCCGCGCCCAGGCGGAACTCCCGCGCATAGACGGCGGCGTGCTTCGGCACCAACCACCGATCACCGGC
>CALLZL010000361.1 GCA_937859575.1 uncultured Chloroflexota bacterium | reverse complement strand
CGCGAGGGTTCGCATATTGTCGCACCGCTCCCGACTGACCGTATCGTTATGGTCGATGTGCGCAATCTTGATGTTCCTGAAGAACAACTCATCCGCGCCACCGATGTGGTGATTGCCGCAGTGGCACCCGGCTTCCCCGGCGGCGACCTGGCAGCAGCGGTTGCCGATCTGGCCGAACGTTGCGATTTGATCTACCTGCATATCGATTCCGATATCCTCGATGAGCGCTATGTGCCCAACCATGGCACCAGAGAGCCGAATGGCCCCGATATGGCACAGGTGCTTGCAGCGGTTGAGACCGTCATGGCAACCGGCAAAGTCGCGGCCTATGCGGTCGTCTCGGTGTATGGTGCCGGCGAAGGCAGCGACACCTCGGTCGCTTCGGGGATCGAACTGCTGCGTGGCGGCCTTGAGGCGTGGCGCCGCTATGGTGGCGCCTTTTGATCTTGCGCCAGGTTCTGCACACGGCGTAACAGCATTGCTGTTGCGCCGTTTGTATTGAAGATGACAAGTATGTAATCGAGTGCTTGTGAGGTGTTGTGTTCCAGCAGGTCGTGATCGGTGCTACAATGCAGCTACCCTCGTATGTCGATAACTGCATAAGGAGAGAACGAGATGATTCCAGCCGGGAATCGCTGGCGATCAGTACGTTTTAGTGCGTTGCTGGTCATTGTGTTCGCCATTATCGCGCTTGTTCTGCCGGCCAACGCCCGGCCGCGCGAATCGGTCGCCATTCAGTTCTTAAATGTCTCGGACTGGCATGGGCAGCTTGATCCGGTGAATGGGGTTGGTGGTGCGGCGGTGCTCTCCACCTACTTCCAGCAAGAGCGGGCGGCGAATCCGAATACGATTACGCTGACGGCCGGGGATGCCGTTGGTGCCACGCCGCCGATCTCGGGCTTCTTTGCGGATGAGCCGACGATCCGGGCCATGCGTCTGATGGGTTTCAATATCGACACGCTGGGGAACCACAACTTCGACGCCGGGGTTGGCCGATTGCGTGATCAGGTGGCGCTGGCCGGTTCGACAACCGAGCCGGGTGCGCCGTTCTCGTATGTATCGGCGAACCTGACGAACCTTGATGCCGAAGGGCTGAGCGATGTCAAGCCATACAAGATCTTTGAGGTTGGCGGCGTGAAGGTGGCGGTGGTTGGTATCACCAACCCTGAAGCACCAGGGCTGGTCTTCCCTGGCAGTTTCGGCACGATCGAGATCACCGATCCGGTGGCGGCCGCCAACAAGGCACGGGCACAGGCGCGGGCCGAGGGTGCCAAGATCGTGGTGGTGATCACTCATATGGGGATCACCGGCTACGACGCGAATGGCAATGCGGTTGGGCCACTGATCGATTTCGCCAATAATGTCGGCGGCTTTGATGTGATTTTCGGCGACCATACCGACTTCCAGTACGAGGGTATTCACAATAACGCACTGGTGCTCGAGAACCGCAGCAAGGGGATCACCTATGCGCGAACGACGCTGAACGTCGATCCGAAAAATGGCCGGGTGATCGATCGTTCGGTCGTGTTCGTGTCGCCGGTGGCAAGTGCTGTTGTTCCTGATCCGGCGGTGGCGGCTATGGTCGAGAGCTACCGTGTGCAGCTTGGGCCCATCCTGAGCACGCAGGTAGGGGCATCGACCGTAGCGATCCCGCGTTCGGATCAGTGTGGCCGTGCCGATGGGCGCCTGTGTGAGTCGCTGGTGGGGAATGTCACCACCGACGCAATGCGTATCACATACGGCACCGATTTCGCGATCACCAACTCGGGTGGCCTGCGCGCAGATCTGACATGCCCGGCAACCGATAATCCGAGCGATTTCTGCCCGCCGTTTACCCCGGCACCCTACCCGATCACACGCGGTCAGGTGCTCTCGGTGCTGCCGTTTGGCAATGTGGCGGTGACGGTGGCGGTGAGCGGTGCCGAACTACGCACCTTCCTCGAAAATGGTGTCTCGGCAATGCCGGGTGCCAATGGCCGCTTCCCGCAGGTTTCGGGGCTCTGCTTCACCTATGATGTGGCGGCGGCGGCAGGCAACCGGGTGACGGGCGCGGTACGCCAGGCGGCCGACGGCAGTTGCAGTGGTGCGGCTATTGATCTCACGGCAGCAGCGACCTATACCGTCGCAACCAACGACTTCATGGCGTTGGGGGGCGATGGTTACCCGAATGTCTATGGGCGCTCGGTGACGCGCGAGATCCTCGATGATGTGCTGGCGAACTATATCGGCAACAACTCGCCGATCAACCCGTCGATCCAGGGCCGGATCGTCTGTACATCGAGCGGTGCGGCTGCCTGCCCGGTGATTCTCCCGTAAGGCATTGGCGTGTTTCATAACCCGCTGCCCCTCGCTGCCATTGTTGCAGCGAGGGGCAGTTGCTTTTCGGCCGGGCGGCTCAGCCGCATGCAAAAACTGGTATGATGCATAGTAGAATGATCGATCAGCAATGAAGAGAACAGGAACCGCATGGAACAGCAGGAACGGCGGGTCGCGTTAGTGGTCGTGGCGCATCCCGATGATGCCGAGTTTGGATGTGCCGGCACCGTGGCGCTCTGGGCACGCGAGGGTTGGGATGTCTACTATGTTGTCTGCACGGATGCGGCCAGTGGCGGCCCCGATGAGGCGCGTGATGTCGGGCCGGCGGCACGCCACCAGATCACCCAAACCCGCAAAGCCGAGCAGCGTGCAGCAGCAGCGGTACTTGGCCTGCGTGATGTCTTTTTTCTCGATTACCCGGATGGTATCCTCCAGCCGACGATTGAGCTGCGCCGCGAGCTGGTGCGGATCATGCGCCGCCTGCAACCCACCCGCGTCGTCTGCCAGTCGCCGATGCGCAGCTGGGAACCGCACTATTCGATCGGGCGTTACCACCCGGATCATCTGGCGGCCGGTGAGGCAACCATTGCGGCACTCTACCCGGCGGCGCAGAATCCGTGGGATTTCCCCGAACTGCTTGCCGAAGGGCTCATGCCGCACAAGATCCGCGAACTGTTTGTGATGGGTGCGCCAAACCATAACTACGCCGTTGATATTAGCGAGACCTTTGATATCAAGATCGAGGCTTTGCGTGCCCATCAGAGCCAGTTGGCACACTGGTTCGACGAACTGGTGCCGCGTTTGCGCAGCTGGGCCGGCGAGATCGGGAAGCCATACGGTTTCGAAGCGGCAGAACTCTTTCATCGCACCGAAAATCAGTAGTGGTACGGAAGGAATAACTTTGATGCCACCCGAAGAGCAACAGATCGCCGAGGCCCCAGCGGTCGAGGCCCACGCCGGGATCGCCATCATCCGCAGTAGCGGCACATGCCGGGCATGGAACGGCATCCAGTACAAACTCGGTATGTCGGCAAAGAATGTCGGGGCCCGGGCACTGTCGATGAATGTCGCTACTGTGCCGCCCGGTGGGGTGGCCTTCGCCCATATTCATGTCGATTTTGAGGTGATGCTGTATATTCTCGAAGGGCGGGTACGCCATGCATACGGCCCCGGCCTGAAGTATACGGTTGAAAATGGTGCCGGCGATTTTATCTTCATCGAGCCGGGTGTACCGCACGAAGTCTATAATATCAGCGACAGCGAGCCGGTTGTGGCGATTGTCGCACGCTCAAGTGCCGCCGAATGGGATAACATCATCCCCTATGATTCACAGAATGATCCTGCGGCATGAGTAGACCAGACGCCAATACGCATGCTATGCGACCCGATGCCGATCAAGCCCAGCGCTGGGTGCGGTTGATCGTTAATCCGATCAGCGGCGTCGAGGCCGGTACGCTGGCCTTACCGCTGATCGTGACGGCACTTGAAGCGGCCGGCATGCAGGTGGTGATCTCGTTTGTCGGCAATGGAAAGCCCCCCGATACGATCGCCGCCGACGCGGTGCGTGCAGGGTATGATCTGGTGGTGGCCGTCGGCGGCGACGGGACGGTCAGTAGTGTGGCGCGTGGGATGCTGCAGAGCACAGTGCCGCTCGGAATCATACCGCTTGGCACGTATAACAATATTGCGCGTAGCCTTGGTATTCCCTTTGATCTCGATGGTGCGCTGCAGAACCTGATCGATGGTACGCCGCGCATGATCGATACTGCCCTGGCCAACGGCCGTATGTTCATGGAGGTGGCCGGGGTTGGTATTGATGCCAGGCTCTTCCCGGTAGCCGAGGAGATCAAACGTGGTGCATGGCATCAGGTTGCCACAGCAGTGCGTAGCCTGCGCTACTTTCGGCCACGCAAGGTGCGCATCGAGCTGGCCGATGGTACACGTTTCATTGCGCGCCCGCTCATGGCACTGGTATCGAACATGCCCTACTTTGGTGTCGGGTTTGCCATCGCCCCGCATGCCCGCCCCGACAGTGGTGATCTGACATTATCGCTGTTTCAGCATTTCACCAAGCTCGAACTGCTGCAGTATTTTGCTTTGATAGCCAATGGCCGGGCGGTGCACGAGCCACGTATCGAAACCTATACCAGCCCACGGATCAAGATTTCGGTCACAACCAGGCCACCGGTGCGCGTCCAGGCCGATGGATTGATTGTCGGCAAGACGCCGCTGGTGTGCGAGGTGGTGCCGCAGGCGCTAAAGGTACTCGCACCGCTATGATGAAACCGATCTTCCCGCAGAGCCTCTGGCTGTTGGTGCTTGTATGCACCGCCCTGGTTGCTGCTTGCGGTGCGCCAGCCGCAACGCCGGTAGCGCCGCCTACGGCGATACCACAGCCAGCCGCCACAGTGGTGGCAACTCCGCCCGCATCCGCCACGATCGA
>CALLZL010000360.1 GCA_937859575.1 uncultured Chloroflexota bacterium | reverse complement strand
TGGGCGAGCAACTTCGAGGCATGCCAGCAGGCACCCTGGCCGGGCGATGCGATACATTTCGCGGAAGGCTGCGGGAATATCGACCACATTGCGCATGGTGAAGCCGGTGGTAATGGCATCGAAACTGCCGCTGGCGAACGGCAGGCACAGGGCATCGCCACCGACGAATGCGGCGCGCTGCGGATCGATACGATGGTAGCCGGCCTGCATCATGGGGAGCGTAAAATCAACACCGACCACACTCCCCTGGGGCATCCAATGTGCAAGCAAGTGCAGAAAATCACCGGTACCGGTGCCAATATCAAGCGCACGACCAGCGGCCGGCGGCGCCACGGCGCGTACCGCATAATCACGCCAGCCACGGTCGAGGCCAAAAGTCATGATTGCGTTCATGCGATCATAGCCGGGTGCGATCCGCGCAAACATACGCTCGACATACACGGCTTTTTCTGTATCTGATGGGAGAACTGACACGGTTTCCTTCCGACATTCATGCAACGACACGCAGTATTGCACGCGGTTGCATTGTACCATGCCGGTTGGGTACCGCCCCAACTTATGCCTGCGGGCTGGCTGATCCCATATAGACGATTTCGAAGAGGATGCGATCCGGGCTTTCGAACATGATCTGATAGTAGGTTTGCCCGGGAGCCGAGAATTCGGCGCGGTGGCGTGGTGTTTCGAAGAGCAACGCCACACCGCGTTCGCCGAGAAAGGCTGCTGCGGCATCGACATCTGCCTGGGTGGCGGTACCAATGGCAATATGATTGACTCCCGGGCCATCGTAATTGTTGATTGTCTCGGCGGCACCGGCGGCAAACCAGAGGCTTGTTTCGTGTGATCCAACGCCCAGCATGGTGTCGGATTCGAACAGCGTACCCCAGCCCAGAAACGCCATCAAGTCACGGTAGAACGGCAGTGTCTCGTGGCGAATATTGACCTGTAAGTGCGACAGAAAGCTTTGCATGGTTACTCCTGTATGGTTGCGCGCGGCACACCGGCCGGGCAACGATATTCGAGCCAGAGCAGAACAGCGATGGCGCAACCGCCAAGCAGAGCCGCTGCAACATAGCCATCGGGAAACGACGACTGTGCAATATAGACGGCCACCATACCGCAGACACCCCCGGCCAGATAACAGCTCAGCACCGCCTCGCGCCGCGTCAGGCCCAGCGCAACCAGCCGGTGTGAGAGATGATCCTTTCCAGGGGTTGTCAGGGGGTTAAGCCCGCGGCGTAGCCGGGAAACACTTACGAGAGTGGTATCGAAGATCGGGAGGGCCAGCACGCACACTGGTACGAGCCATGTGATCCAGGGGACATTCGATGGGAAGCGCAGTTTGATCGCCAACGCCGCCAGCACGAAGCCGAGGAAGAGTGAACCGGTATCGCCCATGAAGATGGTAGCCGGGTTGAGGTTGTAACGCAGGAAGCCGATGCATGCGCCAATCAGGGCGGCAGCCATTGCTCCGACGAGAAACTGGCCGCCCATGGCTGCGAGCAACAGGAAGAATGCAGCAGCAACGATCGTCACACCCCCCGAAAGGCCGTCCATGTTGTCGAGCAGATTAAAGGCATTCGTCATGCCGACGACCCAGATCAGTGTGATCGCCCAGTTGAGCCATTCGTCGTTGAAGAGGCGTACCTGCGTACCACCGATCAGCAGAGTGACCCCGGCAACCAGTTGCCCGGCAAGCTTCAGATAGGCGCCCAGCCCCCAGCGATCATCGGCAAGGCCAAAGAGCGAGACCAGCGTTGCGCCGAGCAGGATGCCGATCAGTTCACGGACAAACGCCTGATCGCCAAAGAGTATCAGGGCGACAACGAAGGCCGCATAGATCGCGGCACCACCGAGCAGCGGTACCGGGTCGGCTTGGAGTTTGCGGGCTGCCGGTGCATCGACGATGCCGGTGCGAATGGCGATACGGCGGGCGAGTGGTGTGCCAAGGATTGAGAAGATCAGAGCGGCGGTGAAGATGAGCAGAATCTGCTCCATAGCGGCTCCTGTTGTTGCCGGTAGCATTCCGTCTCTATCTTACCACGATCTGTTTTATAGCGTGACCTGCAGCTGGGCAAGGCGCTCTTCGGCGCGTGGGTTGCTCCCACCGGCAGCCGTAATCGCACGGCGATAACAGGTCGCCGCTTCACCAATCTGTTCACGCTGTTCGTAGATTGTGCCGAGCGCGATGAGTGCGTCGATCTGGCTTTCACGCAGCTCGCTTCGTCGCTCTTCAACATAGCTCGAATCGCCGAAGAATGGGCAATCATCGAGATACTCGCCGCGATAGAGTGCCAACGCATGCAGGAAGAGGGTATATGCCTGTTCGCCATCGCCATCACGCAGGGCGCGATGCGCCTGAGCAGTCGTGCTGCTGAACTGATCGGTATCGCACCAGGCAATCAGATCCGGGTTCAGCCAGTAGCGATCGTGATGAAAGGTGATCGTTCGGCTCTCGCCGGCACGGCGCAGACCAGGTTCAAGGGTGCGTCGCAATGCCGAGATCGTGCGGTGAAAGGCCATATCGGCTTTGTCGATCATGAGGTCGGGCCAGATCACCTCAGCGGCTTCATCTTTGCTGATACCACGCCCACGCCGATCAAAGAGAAACGCGAACAGGGCTTCGGCCTGGTATGTACCGGCCTTATCGCCACCCCAGCGTTCAATCGGCCGTCCGCCACGCTCGACACGCAGCGGCCCGAGGGCAAAGACATGCAATCTGCCGGGGAGCGTTTCGGCCGGGGTGTGCAGGATGGCGCGGGCCTGCGCCTGGAGCTGTTCCTGTTCGATCTGAAGCTGGCGGCTCTGTTCGGCCAGAGCGGCCATGGCGAGTTCTTCTTCCTGCTGGCGCTGGGCATGGCGGATGGCCAGCGCCATGTAGCTGCCGAGCGAATCGAGCAGTGCATGCTCGGTCGGGCTAAACGGCTCGCCCGAACGCCGTTCTCGTAATGCTACAACCCCCACAATCTCGTCGTGGGAGCGTAGGGGCACCAGCAGGCGCGCTGCCGGCCATACATCCCATGCCGAACCGGCGAGTGATGTGATTGGCAGGGCGGCATGATCAAGCATGGCTTGTGGTGGTGCCTGATCGCCGTGCAACGCCAGGATGCGGAGCCCGGCACCATGGCGAATAGCCACCAGGCCACCCTGCAGATCAAGAGTAGAACAGATCGAGAGCAGCGCCGCCCGCACCTGGCCGGTCAGATCGCTGCGCTCAAGCAGATCGGTACTGACGGCACGCAGCAACCGGCTGTAGTCGAATTCGCGCTGAAAGAAACGACGGTCGAACCACTCACCGGCATGGTCGCGCAGTGGCCCAAACACGGCAATCAGCGTCGTCAGGCTGATCATCGTTACAATCGGCACCTCGATCTGCAGCCATGCCGCCACCAGCGGCTCGGCGACAAGCAGTGCCCCGATATAGAGGGCCGTTAGTACGCCGCCGGCCAGCGAACGGTAGAAGGCCCGCTGCGCTACGCGTTCGGGTAACAACGAATGGTGGCTCAAAACGGTATAGGCGAAGATAACCAGTGCGGCAGCCATCAGCAGATGCCCGGATGTAAGGCTGAGCGCCAGTTCACGCCCAATGATGATCCAGAGCGCGCCGCCGACACCCGTCAGTGCTGCAAGCGCAACAAGTGCCAGTCGGCGGCGCGCAAAGGTATCGTTGGTACGGCGATACCCGATGATCAGCACAAGCAGGCCGAGCAGCAGTGGGATGATCCGCACAATTGCCCAGGCAAGAACCAGCGGCCCGGCGGGAAAGCGGAGCGTTGCCCAACCAGCTCGTTCGATCAGTTGCATCCCTGGTGCAACAAGCGCATACAGTGCCAGTGTGAAGCTGAGAATATAGAACGCCGCCCCGATCACGCGTTGCCATGCCGGAAACGGATTCCTGGCGACCAGCAGCGCAAGAAAGTGCAGGAAGATTGGCGGAAGCAGAACCGACTCGGCAGTATGCAGCCGCAAGAGTACCAGCGCAACCTCGGGGGCAGTCGTGAACTGTGGCAACACCGCCGTCAGGCCATACAGCGTCAGGTTCAGGCAGAGCCAGGCAAAGAGCTGTGTCTGTCGCTGTTGCGGTGTACGTACGAGCAGGCTCAGGCCGAGCCAGCACGCCAGCACGGCCATACTGAAGATCGGGATAGTATTGATTGGCATGGTTGCGCTGCCGGTCTCCAACATATAGGCAGGGTGTACGATATGACGTAGTATATCATGATGGATATGGGGCGCGATGCAGGTAGTAGAACCAGATCACCCGAGATGACAGACCGAACAAGCGGGGCATTGACCTTCAAGAACCCGCCGCAAGCCGCCGGGCTTCAGCCCGAGCGGTTAGGCGGGTTTGTCCCCGGCTTGAGCCGGAACGATGACATGCGCCGTTCATGGCGTTCTACCGCGGAACACCGCTTGATTGCAAACATATTTTCTGCTATACTCTCCCTACCATCCCACCACCCAGGACACGCCCATGCTGAAGACCTTCGCCTATCGCCTGTATCCGAGCAAACCCCAAGCGCGGCTGCTGGACAGCACGCTCGAAACCTGCCGACGCTGGTACAACCAGTGTCTTGCGGAACGTCGAGATGCCTATCAGCAACGGAGCGAGACGGTGGGCAAGTTCGCGCAACTGGCGAAGGTGAAGGAGCAGAAGGCGCTCAACCCATATGCGAAGGGCGTTCACAGCCACGTCTTGCAAGTGGTCGTGGCCGATCTGGACAAAGCGTTCCAGGCGTTCTTTCGGCGCGTGAAGGCGGGTGAA
>CALLZL010000359.1 GCA_937859575.1 uncultured Chloroflexota bacterium | reverse complement strand
CGACCACCGAGATCTACACTCTTTCCCTACACGACGCTCTTCCGATCTCCCTGTGCCGTATGGGCAAAGAGCCGGTCGAACAACTGCTGGCTGCGGATGAACGGCCGCAGCTGCTCGATACTCCGTTCGCGATCGGCATACGAACGCCAGCTTAACAGTGCGACGAAAAAAGTCATCAGCACGGTAGCCAGCAGCAGGCGGTAGATCGCATCGATACCATAGAGGAATGTGAGGCTGACGGCGATCAGCGCACTATAGCCGGCGGCGAAGATCAAGCTGCGCCGCCAGTGGCGCTGCAGGCCGCCGCGTGGGAGCGCCTTGCCGGTGAAGACTTCGTACGAGACGATCGCCTGGCCGATCATGATCGCCGCTACCGCAATCAGCCCGGCAACCACCAGGTCGAACCCGATCAACAATGCCAGTGCACCGAGCGTCAGCCCCGGCAATGCACCGCTCATCAACTGCAGCAGGAACCATGTTGCCGCACTTCCGACGGCCAGGCTGACGAGCAGCAGTACGGCCGAGGCGGCGATCAACCAGGGGAAGGCACGCCGGCGCGCCAGTTCGCCCATGAAACGTGTCGATGGGGCCGGCCGTCGTAGCGCCGCCAATGCCAGCACAATGCAGAGCAGACTATAGACCGGGTAGATCAGGATGGCGATCGGAATACCGCCGAGTGCAAAGACCGACGCAGCTGCCCGACCGACGACTTCATCGTACGAGGGGAGCGGATCGCCGAGTACCAGCAATACCAGGGCGCTCAGCCCTAACAGAGAGACGATCAGCAGCCAGATGCGGTGACGCCAGAGATGCAGCACCCCGGTATACCATGCGATCACCAGATACCAGAGGTATGGGCCGGCAAGAAACGGCAGCCAGCCGATCCGCCACCAGAGCTCCATTTCGGCCTCGAAGGTGCCGATCACCCGCCCAACCACCGCCGAATGCCCGGCGAAGAAGAGCCCACCGAGCAGCAGGCCGCCACCGGCAACCCATGTGCCGGCCACACGCCGCTCAGCATTGAACAGCACCGTCAGCCCCAGCCAGAGCAAGATGATCGTGTTGAAGAAGGAGATCGCGATGATCGACCAGTCGAGCAGGTAGAGTAGAATGGTCGACATAACCTACAGCTCGCACGGGATCCATGCACCGCGCTCATCGAGGATGTGCGGTGTACCGTCGGTATCCCATTGAATGAGCCGCCCCTCGCGGACGATAATCACCACACGGGTACGGGCGACCTTTTCGTCGGCGGCGGTATCGTTGAGCCCCCACGCCACATAGATCTGGCCATTGGTGCGGCTGATCGTGCGTTTGTCGCGGAAGCCCATCCGAGCCGCGATCTGCTCGTTGCTCATGCCTTGCGCCAGCATGTGCGCCACTGCCTGCTCGTTCGGTTCGAGCAGCGCCATTGGCGATTGTTCGTCTTTGCGGCGAACCTCGTGTACCCGGGCTTCGATTTCGGGATCAATAAAACTGCGCCCGGCGATCGCATCACGTAACAGCGGTAGAATCATCTGCGGTAACAGGAAGTTCGACTTGCGCACATAGGCATAGTGGCTGAGGATGCCGGAACGGCGAAACGCCCGATAGTACGCGTCGTCGTCCTGGATCGAATAAAAGACAATCGGCAGGCGCGGGTATTCGCGGCGGATCGCCACCGCCGCCTCAATACCATTCAGTGTGCCGGCGAGTTGCACATCCATCAGGATCGCATCGGGTGCTGCGGCCATGCAGTGTGCCAGTGCCTCCTCGCCGCTCGCAACGGCACCGGCCGGCCGGATCGCACCGGTTGCCTCAAGGCCGGCCGCCAGTGTCGGGCGCAACCGATCGTTATCTTCAACCAGCAAGAGCGATATGAGTGTGCTGTGCATTGCGCGTATCCGTCAGGCAGGCTTCTATCGCCAGCATAGCAAGTGCGTCAAGCACCCGGGTGCAGCCTCAGCCACCCAGGTCGCGCAGCGCCGTTTGGGCGGCATAGTAGCCGCACAATCCATGCACACCCGGGCCAGGTGGGGTTGATGCCGAGCAGAGGTAGATACCGCGCCGTGGGGTTGCATACGGATTAAGGCTGACGACCGGACGGGTGAAGAGTTGCCGCGCATCGGGCCGGCCACCAGTGATATCACCGCCGATCAGGTTGGCATTCCAGGCCTCAAGGGCTGCCGTCCCAAGCGCACTGCGTGCCAGGATGCGTTCGCGGAAGCCGGGGGCAAACCGTTCGACCTGTGCTTCGATGGCATGGCTCATGTCAAGGGTCGATCCATGCGGTACGTGGCAATAAGCCCAGGCGGTATGCTTGCCCGCCGGTGCACGGCCGGCATCAAAACGGCTGGGCTGCACCAGCAACACATACGGCCGCTCGTGATGTTCGCCGCGATCCGGGGCGCGCTCCGAAGTCGCCAATTCGTCGAGTGTCCCGCCGAGATGCAGGGTTCCGGCTTCGTGGCAGCGCGGATCAGCCCAGGGGATCGGTGCATCAAGTGCCCAGTCGAGCTTGAAGATCCCCGCCCCATGGCGATATTCGCCCAGCGCTTGCCGATAGCCGCGTGGCAGCCGATCGCCGGCGATGCGCGCCAGTTGCCGTGGCGCGGTATCGAACAGAACAGCTTTGGTCGCCGGCAGATCATCAAGCGCATCGATCCGCCGGCCGGTTACGATCTCGCCCCCGAGGTCGCGCAGCATGGTCGCCAGAGCATCCGCGAGGCGCTGGGCTCCGCCCTGCGGCATGGGCCAGCCGACGGCATGGGCCAGCATGCCGAGCACCATGCCGAAGGCGGCACTGGGGGCTTCTTCAAGCGGCAGGCAGGCATGGGCACAGATCCCGGCCAGCAGCGCACGCGCCGGCTCCTCACGAAAGATCGCCCGCGCCAGCAGGGTTGTCGGCCAGATCGCCCGCATGCCGAAACCCATCAGTGCCGGTAGATTGCGCGGGTTCGGTACCCGCAGCGGCCCGAGTACCTCGGCGATGATCGCCTCCCAACGCCGTACCGGTTGCTCCATGAGCAGGCGATAGGCCGCGGCATCACGCCCCAACCCGGCGGCCGTCTGTGCAACCGAGCGTTGCAGGATGGCAGCCGGGCGGCCATCAAGCGGATGCGCCAACGGGATCCTGGGGTAGATCCAGCGCATACCGTAATCGGCCAGCGGCAGCGAGCGCAGCACCGGCGAGCCGACCCCCAGCGGATGCACGGCCGAGCCGATGTCGTGCGTATACCCCGGCAACGTGAGTTCGGCCGAGCGTAACCCGCCGCCAACCCGTTCGGCGGCTTCGAACAGCACCACACGCTTGCCGGCACGGGCCAATGTGATCGCAGCCACCAGGCCGTTTGGCCCGCCACCAACCACTACGGCATCATATCTTTGCATCGACACGCTCCGGTAGCCAGGCGACGACATCGAGTCGCTGGGCGTAATGCAACAATGGCGCACCCTGGAGTGTCAGGCCAAGCGGTGCCGTCATGCTGTTGATCTCGATCAGTGCCTCGGCCGGTTGTAGCGGCCACGGTGCATGGTGGATCTCACCACGCCGGATGACCCCACGCCGGTCGGCGGCATACAGGCAGTAGCGCTCGGTTAGCCAGTGTTCGAGCGAGCCTGTGTCGGCCCATGTCACCGCGCCGGTCGGTCGATAGTGCGCCCGAAACGCGCCGGCCCGCGTACCAACCCGGCGACTCCGGTACAGCACAGTATCGGATGCCGTATCACACGCCATACGGGCATAGATATAGTTCAGGTGGAAGGCGAGCCGGGCTGCCTCAACTGCTACCCGATTGGCGGCATCAAGGCTGAAGAACCAGACCCCCGGTCGATCGCCGATTCGCACGTATGTCCGTACATTCAACTCGGGGAAGGCCGCAAGGCCGGGAAGCGGCGGCAGGCCACGCAGGCGAACCCCAGCCATACGAAACGGCACGATGGCGATCCAGGCACTGCCGTCGTAGGTGTCGAGAAGCAAGCCCGGCGGCAGCAATGGTTGCAACTGTGCCGGTGCAACGCGCCAATGCATGAAGAGCAGTTCATGCCATTCCATGGCCATAATCCATGGCCGGCGCGGAAGCGGCCATGGTCGATGCGCAACTGCTGCATCAGCCATGCTCAGCACTCCACCGGGGCACGCAGATCCACCGGCTCATCATACCCGCTGAAGCGCAGTGTCCAGGTGCTGGGTTGCGCCCCCTCGGCGCCGGACACCAGCACGATCTGTACCAACTGCATGCTACTGCGGTCGGCCCATACATCGGCCTGCACCATATCGCCACCGATCCGGTCGCCACTGATCGCCGCTAATGCGGCACCGGCAATCTGCCCCCGCAGATGGTAGGTCGCACGGCCATCGATCGTCTCTTCGCCAACCAGCGTCACACCGGTATACTGCTGCTGTAGCAACTGTTCGAGGCCACGTTCTGCATCAAACAGGATCACCGGGTCGAAGCCGGTGCCTGGTGCGAGGCACTGCCATGCACGGGTAACCGGGTTGGTAAAGTATTGCCGGCCGGCCAGCGAGACAGTGCGAATCTCGGCGACACCTGCCAGGCTGCGGGCCCGCAGGGTTGCCAGGGCACCATCGGGGCGTTGCAGCTGCCCCTCGACCCGCGACAGCGAGAAGAGGCGTGTGTCGTCGGTATAGACGCGTGCCCCTTCGATAGTGATCGAAAAACGCAGGCTCTGCGCGGCGTGTGTCGCACGGCCGGCTGCTGCAGCCAGTTCGTCGGGTGCCGGCGGCGGCTCACCGCCACCACAGCCGGCCAGCAACAGCAGGCCG
>CALLZL010000358.1 GCA_937859575.1 uncultured Chloroflexota bacterium | reverse complement strand
GCCCGGGCAATCACGAATGGGTCGAATTGCGCGGTATCGAACGCATTGCGGATCTAAGCGGCTGGCAGATCGACGATGGACCCGGCGGTGGTGCGCCGTTCACGATCACGCCCGGAACCCAGCTTGCGGCAGCGGGCTACCTTGTCGTCACCCTACCTCACGCATTGCTCAACAATGGTGGCGACCAGATCCGCCTGCTGCGGCCCGATGGCAGTACTGCCGACGAGTATAGCTACGATAACGCCACACGCAACAAGAGTCATTGCCGCCATGAAACCGGCTGGCATGCAGCATGTGAACCAACACCCGGCATGGCTAATGACGCGACAGGCAGTAGCACCACCGCAGCCGCACCGTCTCTGATGCCCGTGCCCATGCCCGGCACAACCGTACCACCACCGGCCGACGCATCCCCAGCCGATAGCGCCGATCACCCAACTACGACCACCGAACCGACCGCCGAAGCGCTGCCGACCCCACGCATCCCGCGCTGGCCGACCGCCGGGCAGCCAACCGATACATACGCATACCAGCTGCCTGGCAATATCTATACCGGGGTAGCCACGGCTACACCACTGCCGACCATCGAGAACACCCGCCAACCAGTTGCTGTACCGTCACCGCCGGCCGAAGAACGTTTTGCCGATCAGCCGGATACCCCGCTTGATCTGATTGCCGGCATTATGCTGGCCGGTATCGGCGCAATCAGCGCCGGATATCTCATACTCCGCTCTTGATCACCGGCCCGACACTCGGCACCACTCCAGCGTGCCAGGTGAAAGAACAAATGTTTGGAAACGATGGACAAAACCGCGATTTAGCGGTATAATACGCCTAGAAACTCGCATGAAAAACACTTCATGCGGCGGCATGATGCCGCCGCTGATCATTACTGAACGAGCAGGAGGCCTGGATGGAGATCGGGATCGTCCGACCGCGCAATATTACCGATGAGATGCGCACAGCGTACCTGGATTACGCCATGAGCGTGATTGTTTCGCGTGCGCTCCCCGATGCTCGCGACGGGCTCAAGCCGGTGCAGACACGTATTCTGTATGGGATGTGGGATCTCGGCATTCGTGCCAACCAGCCATTCAAAAAATGTGCCCGTATTGTCGGCGATATTCTTGGCAAGATGCACCCACATGGCGATGCATCGGTCTATGATGCACTGGTGCGGCTGGCGCAGCCATGGAATATCCGCTACCCGCTGGTTGATGGGCAAGGTAACTACGGCAGTGTCGACGGCGATCCGCCGGCAGCCATGCGCTATACCGAATGCCGCCTGACACCGATCGCCGAAGAGATGCTGCAAGACATCGAGAAGAACACGGTCAATTTCCGCGACAACTTCGACGGCACCTTCCGCGAGCCGAGTGTCTTGCCGGCGCGATTGCCCAATCTGTTGCTCAACGGCGCATCCGGGATCGCCGTCGGCATGGCGACTAATATCCCGCCGCACAACCTGGGCGAACTGTGTGACGCAACCACCCATCTGATCGACAATCCCGACGCCAGTGTCGAAGATCTTGTCAAACTCATGCCGGGGCCGGATTTCCCGACTGCCGGGTTGATCCTTGGCACCGAGGGCATCATGAACGCCTACAGCACCGGGCGTGGCCATATCACCCTGCGTGCCAAGGCGCATATCGAAGAGGCTAACCGTGGCGCCTTCAATATTGTTGTCACCGAACTACCGTATCAGGTCAACAAAGCACGCCTGCAGGAACGCATGGCCGAACTGGCCAAAGACCGCAAGATCGAAGGTATTCGCGATGTGCGCGACGAGAGCGATCGCAACGGCATGCGGCTGGTGATCATCCTCAAACAGGATGCCCAGCCGAAGAAGGTGCTCAACGCGCTCTACAAGCATACCCAGATGCAGACGACCTTTGGCGTCAATATGCTTGCGCTTGTCGAGAACGGCCTGCAACCACGGCTGCTGACACTCAAGCGACTCTTGCAGGAGTACATCGACCATCGGCGCGAGGTGATCCGGCGGCGCACCGAATTTGAACTCGACAAGGCAAAAGCACGCGCCCATATCCTCGAAGGGCTCAAGATTGCCATCGACAACCTCGACGCGATTATTCGCACGATCCGCGCATCTGAATCGGCCGAGCGGGCACGCCTCAACCTGATCAGCGGGTTTAATTTGAGTGAAGCCCAGGCGCAGGCCATCCTCGACATGCAACTGCGCCGGCTCGCCGCACTTGAACGGCAGAAGATCGAAGAAGAGTATGCCGAGGTGATCAAGCAGATCGCCGAGTTCGAAGATATTCTCGCCAATCCACGGCGAGTGTTGCACCTGATCAAAGAAGATCTCAGCTATCTCAAGGGCAAATATGGCGACGCGCGGCGCACACGGATCCTGCCCGAAGCCAATGGCGATGTCAGCGACGAAGATCTCATTCCGGATGTAACCGTGCTGATCACACTGACCGACCGTGGCTATATCAAGCGCCAGTCGCCCGATATTTACCGAACGCAGCGGCGTGGTGGGCGTGGGGTGATCGGGGCACCGACCCGCGAGCAGGATGTCGTACGCCATATTCTGGCGTGCAACTCGCTTGATGATCTGCTCTTCTTCACCGATCGCGGCAAAGTGTATCAACTCAAGGCACACGAAGTACCCGATGCCAGCCGCACCGCACGCGGCCTGCCGCTGGTGAATCTGATCTCGCTCGAACCGGGCGAACAGGTAACTACCGTACTTGCCGTACCGGATTTCGAGCAGGCCAACTACCTGATCATGGCAACGCACCGCGGCAAGATCAAACGAACCCTGTTACGTGAATATAGCCAGGTTCGTTCGAACGGCCTGATTGCCATTGGCCTGGAAGAGGGCGATCTGCTCGGATGGGTGGCCTTAACGCAGGGCGACGAAGATGTGCTGATGACAACAGCACGTGGTCAGACGATCCGCTTCTCGCAAGAGCAGGTGCGCCCGATGGGCCGGCCGGCAACCGGCGTGATCGGAATCAACCTCGGCGAAAACGACCGGGTCGTCGGAATGGATCTCGTTCACGAAGGAAGTTCGCTGCTCGTCGTGACCAACCAGGGCTTTGGTAAGCGTACAGCACTGGGAGAATACCCAACCAAAGGGCGGGCGACCGGTGGCGTCATCACTATCAAGCTACGCCCGAAAGATAGTGTTGCCGTTGCACGTGTCGTTGGCCCGCAGACACTGCTTACCTTCATTACGGCCAGTGGTGTCGTGATGCGCACCGAGGTTGCCGGTATTTCGCAACTGAGCCGGAATACACAGGGGGTCACGATTTTGAATGTCGGCAAAGGCGATCGACTTGCGGCTCTCTGCACCGAAGAACCGGATGAAGATGAAGAGCGTAGCCAGCGGGTGCTGGTCAGCCTGAATGGCGACGGCAGCTAAGATTGCTATTGTGCTTGCTCGCCCGGCGGACGGCAACCGCAGGCAGCGAGCCGGGTTGCCGGGCTGTATGAATGTTTGCAGGCCCGCAGCAAAGAACGCCAACAACCGTACCAGGCAACGATGCTGAACTACGCCGGCACCGGTCGAGCCACGCACTCCTCACCAGGAGGCACCTCGGCCGGTGTCGTTTGTTGCATCATGCGCCGCATCGCATGGCGACCAGACACCACGACCGATCGCGATCACCCATGGTTGGTCGTACAATAAGACAAACTATCTATTGCATCGGTTAAGATCTGAGGATAGTATTGCAGCAGCCCATACTATAGTAGCGCGAAGAAGAGCGAGCCCTCTATGGAGCCACGTCGTCAGACAACGCAGAAATCCTCCAGAAAAACACTCATCCAGGCAGTAGGGGGTATTATCTACCGTGCCGACCATAACGGCGACATCGAAGTGCTGCTTATGCGGAAGCGTGGCGGATACTGGACGCTGCCGAAAGGGAAGCTGAAACAGGGTGAAGATGACAATACAGCCCTGACTCGCGAAATAGCCGAAGAGACCGGCATCAACGGCAGTGTTGGGGATCTGGTACAAACCGTGCGCTATATGACACCACGCCGCCAGCCGCCACGGCGCAAGCAGGTAACCTACTACCTGTTCCATGCCGAGGGCGGCGTGCTCTGCCCAAACCGCACCGAGCAGATCGTCCAGTTACGCTGGTTTCCCATCAGGGTCACCCTGAAACGTATTCAGCGCCGCCGGGTACGCCGTATCATCGCCCTTGCGATCGATATGATCACTCTATAGCCAGATGCAAAATGATTGATCATTGGGACCGTGCGCATCTTGCGCACATGCGGGCGGGACGCCCGCGCTCCCAGGATGTGGAGGCAATAACGCAATGATCGCGTCCATTCGCGGTACGCTCCTGGCAATCGCCGCCGATCATGCCATCATCGAAACGGGTGGGGTCGGATTGATGGTGTTTGCCCCGCGGCCGGTGCTGGGGAATCTCGGCGTCATCGGCAGCCAGATCATGCTGCAAACCCATCTGCACATCCGCGAGGATGCACTCACATTATATGGGTTTGCCACCCTCGAACAACGGCAACTCTTCGAGACACTGATCACCGTCTCGGGAATCGGGCCGAAAGTTGCCCTCAGCCTGCTTTCGTCGGGCAGCACCGACGAATTGCGCATGGCTATCGCGGGTGGCGACACTGTGTGGTTATCACGGGTACCGGGAATCGGCAAGAAGACCGCCGAGCGACTCGTGCTTGAATTGAAGGGCAAGCTGGGCCCGGTCGCGGCGATTGCTGCATCGGCCGCTACCCCGGCGCTGATGGCCCTCAATACCGAGCTCGCCGAGAT
>CALLZL010000357.1 GCA_937859575.1 uncultured Chloroflexota bacterium | reverse complement strand
TGGCCACCTGCTGTAGCGAGGCTGTCACGACATTATCAGGGTAGCGCAGGACAAAGATCCCCGCACTTGCCAGGGTCATCATTTCGTCGGAATGCGGTAGGACGGCCACAACCTCGGCGTCGTATGTCTTTTCAATCTGCTCGCGCACCGCCGTAAAATCAAACGATGTCGGCACTTTATTAACCAGCAGCAGCAGTTGCGGCACATCCAGTTTACGTGCCACTTCGACGGTCACGCCGGTGCCCTGGTAATCTTGCTGATCGGGGCGCAGGATGATGATCAGAATATCGGAGATTGCAATCGAGAGCAGGGTCTCTTCGCTCAAGCCGGGGTGTGTATCGATCACCAGGACATCAAGGCCAAGCTCTTCGACCAGACGATGGAAGCCATCGTTCAGCAGGCCGACGTCATACCCTTCGCGCAGAATGCGGGCGATCTCGCTGGTGCGAACACTCGACGGCACGAGGAAGATTTTGCCGCTGACCCGACCTTTGACGCGTGCCGTCACATCCATGGCGGCCTGCTCGATATTGATCTTCCCCCAGAGATAGTCGTTGAGGGTATAGACCATATCCTCTTCTTCGATACCGAAGAGCACGTGGACACCGGGCGATTGAATGTCGGTATCAACGATGCCGACCGTCAACCCTCGCGCAGCCAGCAGAGTCGAGAGATTTGCGGTTGTATTCGACTTTCCGGTACCACCACGATACGAGTGGATCGAGAGGATCTTCGACATTGCTCCTACTCCTTCAGCCTGGCTTTGATACCGCAGCCTGAACTACGTCACGGTATGGCGATATTGTACCAGAATTACGCCGGCGTCACAGTCGTATCACCGGACAGCTCGTCGTCAACTGGAACAAGTTCTGCCTGCAGGAACTGCATCAGCGCTTCAAGGGTCACGAAGCCGTGGCGTTCGCCGGTCAATGGGTTTTCGAGGCTGAATCGCCACGCTACCTGTTCGCGCGTATGGCCACGTTCTTCCCAGAATCGAAGCAGGTATGAGCGATACCGCGACGGTGTGCCGACAGATGTCATAGCATTGCCGATCTCTTGCTGCATACAGCTGCATGTTCCTGATGTATGATACATCACGACAGCCGAAGTGTAGCAGAGTTAGCGTTTAGAGTTCGTTAATTGGGAATGCCATGAGCGTTGGCCTGGAGCTCATCCTGCTGGGGACACCGCAGATACGGCATGACGGAGCGCAGGTGAAGGGGTTTGTGTCGAGCAAAGTGCAGGCACTGCTCTTTTACCTGGCGCTTACGGCACGGCCGCATACACGGCAGGCACTCGCTGCACTGCTCTGGAGCGATATGCCCGAAGCGGATGCACGGGCCAACCTGCGGGTTGCGCTCTTCAACCTGCGGCGACTCGTGGCGGATCATCTCGATATTCGGCGTGAGAGTGTGGCATTTCGGCTACAGAGCCGGTATCGGCTTGATGTTGCCGAATTCGAGCAACTGGTCGGCCAGCTTCACGAACAAGGCATCGATCTGGCAGCGGCAGCCGATAACTACCGTGGTGAGTTTCTCGAAGGATTTCATGTACGAGATGCACCGCTCTTCGAAGAGTGGATGCTCTTGCAGCGTGAGCGGCTACGGCAGATCGCCATGCAGCTCCTGTATGTACTGGCGCAACGGGCAGCCGAGCATGGCGAATATGCGGCAGGCATCGCGTACACCAGCCGCTTGCTTGGGTTCGAACCCTGGCACGAAGAGGCCCATCGCCACCTGATGCTGTTACTCTCGCTCAATGGTCAACGCAGCGCGGCGCTTGAGCAGTATCAGATCTGCCGCCGCATTCTGGCCGGTGATCTGGGAATCGACCCGACCGAAGAGACGACGGCGCTCTACCGTCATATTCGCTCCGAACAGCATCGACCGGCCATCCACGATGATCCCGGCAAACACATTCCGTTGATGGATCGTGCCGAGGCGCATCATGCGTTGGTTCATCTAGCGGAGACTGCCCGGCAGCGCGGCACCCATATGACGTTGATCACAGGTGAAGCCGGTAGCGGCAAGACACGCCTGGCAACCGAGTTGTGGCAATACATGGCCGAGCGTGGTGATCGTGTCATCCATGGGCGCTGCCACACCCTGGCCGATCCACCTCCCTTTCAGGTCATCGTCGATGCCCTTCGAAGTGCATGGCAGCAGGCGGCAACGGTTTTCGAAGAGCTCCCGGCCGTCTGGCGTCAGCTGCTGGTGCCGCTGATCCCCGAACTTGCCACCTCGGCCGATGGCGGCATGCCGAGCGCCAACGAGAGCCGTCAACTGCTGTTTGAAGCCGTTGCGCGCTGCCTGATTGCGCTATCGAATACGCTGCAAAAGCGCCAGCTGGTTATCCTCTGGCTTGATGATCTGCATGCCGCCGATACAGCGACGATCGATCTGTTGCTGTTCCTGGTGATGCGGCTCGAGCATGAACCGATCTGGATTCTGGGCACCAGCCGAACCGAGCCTCACCACAAGGCACCGGAGGTGATCCGCCTGCAGCGGGCCCTGGGTCGCGAGCAGCGCCTCTCGCTGGTGCCGCTTGCACCGCTCAGCCGTGCAGCAGTTCTGGCGATCTGCGCGACTCTGCGCGATGTCGCACCGGCAGTGCAGGCCCCAACTGCCGAATTCCTCTGGCATGAGTCACAGGGTAATCCATTCATCCTGAGCCATCTGGTCAGTGAACGAATCTATCGCACGCCAACACCTCATGTCTATCAGATCCCGTTTGCCGTTGAGCAACTGTTCCTGGCGCAGCTCGACCCGCTCTCACCGGCTGCTCGGCGCATCCTCGACCAAGTTGCCCTTGCAGAAACTGGTATCGCTCTGACAGTGCTTGCCGGTATGCATATCAACGACACATGGCTGGCGGCGATCACGGAATGCTTTGAGCATGGGCTCTTACGTATCAGCAGCAACGATCCACACCTCGTGTGTGATTTTGCGCATCCAATGCTGCGGCGGGTTGTCGATTCACGGTTGACCCCCTGGCAACGCCGGATACTGACGCTCCAGGCCAACGCCGAGCACTATGATCCCGCCGGGTTCGATTCGTTGCTGCCACGGCTCGTTCAATTACCCCATAACCTCGTGGTTGAGCCGTAGCCGTATGCTATACTGACGGTTGCCCATGAACGTGCAGCGCGAGCGGTGGAGCAGACCACCGCTCCATGCGAAGGAGCCGGTGTGCGCGTTCTGCGCCTGATGAGCCGGATCTGGACCGGCATATTGATTGCAATCACCCTGCCTGCGCTCTTGATCTTCGGCGCCTGGCAGGTTGTGCTGCCCAACAGCGGCCCCCAGCCGTTTGTGGAATCAACTGAGCCGGCCAATGGCACGGCCGATGTTGCACCGCGCACAATGCTGACACTGCACTTCTCGCATCCCATGAACCCTGGCTCGGTTGAACAGGCGCTGCATAGCGAACCAGCCTTTACCTTCACGACAAACTGGAATGCCGATAATACGACGCTGACGATCTCGCCGACCGGGCTTTTGCAGCCGGCGACACGCTATGAGCTCAGGCTGAGCGAGCGTGCAACCAGCCGCTGGTTTCGAGCAATCGAACCGCTGACCTTTGTGTTTGATGTTGCTCCGGCACCATCGATCAATCTGACGGTTCCGGCCGATGGTGCGACCGATATCGCGGTGTCGAGCCCGATTCTCATCCAATTCAGCCGGCCAATCGAGGCCGATCGGCTGCTGCAACCGCTGATCTTTCATGCACTCCGTTTTGAGCCGCCGCTCAGCGGTACCGCGATCTGGACAGCCGCCGATACATTGTTATTCCGCCCGGCGCTCCCGTTGCAGGCCGGCATTCGCTACCGTGCAGTTCTTGATGAGTCGCTTGCCGATCTGGCCGGGAGCACACTCGGCACGCCATACGAGTGGAGCTTCAGTACACATCCGGCCCAGGTCATCGAGATCAGCCCGGCGGCCGGCGCACGGCTGGTTGCGCCGCGCGAGCCGCTGGTGATCACCTTTTCGCAGCCATTGCCGCTGGCGCAGGTGCAGGCCGGCATGACGATTACACCTGCGATCGATGGTCGCCTCAGCCAACTACTCCAGCCCGATGGCAGCCAGGAGATCACCTTCACACCACAGGCCGATTGGCAGCCGGGCCTGACATACCAGGTGAAACTGGCCATCCATGCTGATCCAAGTACTACCGAGAACCGTACCAACGCCGAGTGGAGCTTCACAACCGCGCCACTACCTGGCCTGGTTGGGCGGTTTCCCGGCGAAGGGCAGGTGTTGCCGAGCGGCCAGGAGGTGCGGTTGGTCTTTAGTACCCCGGTTGATCCTGCTGCCCTTGAAGCTGCCCTCAGTTTCGATCCACCCGTCGAACAGCTACGAGTCGTCGGCGATGGCGATGTCCGGATTCGGGCGACCGTTCAGGCAGCAACGACCTATACCATGACGATTGCCGCAGATCTGCGTGATCGCAATGGTGTTGAGCTTGGGCGCAGCTATCGGATCCGGTTTGTCACCGCTCCGGCCCCGGCAGCACTCGAACTACCCGACGCACCCGATCAGATCATCCGGCTTGATCCGGCAGCACCGGCCGAGATCCTGGTCTACCGTATGAATCTGTCGCAACTAAATGCCGAACTGTTTGCGCTTGATGAAGAGACGGCCCTGCGCCTGCTGAATATTCGCCGCTCCGACTGGTCGCTCTTCCAGCCGGAGCGCTACGACCAGCAACTTGTGCAAACATGGCAGGTAACACTAGACGATCCACTCAATCTGCCGAGTCAAAGCCGGATCGCGGTCGGTCGTGCGGAAGATGACTCACTGGCACCGGGCATGTATTTCCTGCGCTTACTGAGTGCCGAAGGGCCGCGCATCGATCTTCTGCTGACGGTGGCCCGTACCGGTGGTGTGTTGGCGGTGGGTGAAGAGGCCATCGTATGGGCCGGCGAGCCGCTCAGTGCCACACCGGTCGTGAGTGCAGCGGTCACACTCTATCACGATGGTGCCCTGCTCTTGCAGGGGCTTACCGATAGTGGCGGTTTCTGGCGCGGACGATTGCCCTCAAGTATTAGTGGCCGCAACTATATAGCGCTGATTCAGGCAGGCGAAGAGCGCATACTAATACCAGGCCAGGTGGTCGGCAGCCCGGTGCGGCAGTTCGAAATAACAGCCACCGCCGACCGGACGCTCGCAGCTCCTGGCGAAGCGATCCGGTTGGGTGGGTTTATCGGCCAGTCGGCAGGAACCGGCGTACTCAGTATGGGTGGCCGGATCGAACTCCTTGCGGCATCACAGACAACGACCATTGTCACGGCCGACTTGCCGATAACGGCTGCCGGGCTCTTCAGCGCTACGCTGCGGCTGCCGGATGATCTTGCCGACGGCATGTATCGCATTCAGCTACATAGCGGTGATGCAACAGCCACATTGCCGTTACTGATTGCATCACCGCAACCCGCCACACTGCGGGTGTATGCCGAACCGGGCAGCCCGCAGGAAGCTCCTCGCCTGGTCGTCCAGACTCCCGAAGGATTGCCGGTCGCGGGGGCATCGGTAACCTGGGCACACACCGCCGACGTGCCGGCTCCGGTACTGGCCGGTTATGTGATTGGTGATGATGAAGAACGTACGATGGCACTGAGTGGCAGCGGCATAACCAATGCGTTTGGGCAGGTCAGCCTGCCATTCAGCGACACCATGGCGCTCAGGAACATGACCCTGCATGTCGAAATAACCGAACCGGGGAATCCGCCAATCGATGGGCATGTGATAGTACACGATCCCACCCAACGCCTTGCCGGCATCGCCTTGGCCAGCCGAATAACACTGGTCGGCGAACCGGCGGCGATCGCACTACGCCTTGTCGATCAGAGTGGTGCAGCGGTAGCCCAGGAAGTGCTGCAGCTAGAAGCCTACCGCCGCGACCGGCGCATCGATGTTGATGGGTCGGTGGTGTTGAGCGACACCCTCATTCGCACCGTCGATCTGACGAGCGACGAACAGGGGCGGGCATCGCTGCTGCTACCTCTTGATCAGCCCGGAGAGTATCGTATTCGCGCACTCCCGCAGGCAGGCGGGCGAGCAGCAGCAACCACACTGTATGTCGGCGGTCGTGGTGCTGACGGGCAAGTATTGACCAGCATGGCGACACAGCTGATTGCCGATCGCCCTACCTATCAGGCGGGCGATACGGCAACTTTGCTCGTGTTGACATCTGCCGATGCAACGGCACTTGTCACAGCGCATACCGATCTGACGACAACCACCCGTATTGTGCGTGCCGGTGTTCCGTTCACACTCACTATTGATAGTGCGAATGAGACGCCGATCTCTGTCGCGGCGTTTCCGATCACGGCTGATCATCGCAGTGCCGGTCGTGCGAATCTACTGCTACCGGTTGACCCACCAGGCCGCCGGCTTGCAATCAACCTGACAACCGACCGGGCAACCTATGCGGCAGGGGATCAGATCCGGCTTGATATCACCACCGAAGCCGATCGGATCGGGATCCCGGCCACCGTGTTTGTCGCACTGATGCGTGAGGACCCATCAGGCAGCCGGGCCACAGCGCCGTTCTACTGGAGCGGCGCCCTGCCCAGTTCAGCGGATGGCCGGCTGACACTCCAGATCCCGACCGGTGACATGGGTGGGGTCGTGCGGATGGTAGTGATTGGTGAAGGTGATGGGCGCACCGGCCGGGCTGAGAGCAGCATACGGATTGAGCAAGAGTTCGAGCTTGCCATCGAACATCCGGGATTCGTTCGTAGCGGGGATGTTGTCACAATTGCGGCGCGGGTCGGCAATCGGCTCGCAGAACCGCAGGATGTCACGGTGACACTGGCGATCGCCGGCGCAACAATCAGTGGCGACACCCGCATGGTGCAGCAGGCCACGATCACCCCCAATAGCGAAATACGGCTGCCGTGGCGGGTACAGGTTGACTCAAGCGAAGCCATTGCCATTAGTGTGACGGTACAATCCAGTGGCCGCCGGCCGCAGAACCGCTCGGTCGTGATTGATGTACGCGAGGCACTCGATACCGATACGCCAGCGTCGACAACCGGTGTGGCCATTTATCGCGACTACCTTGATATCACACGCGGCATTCTGGTTGATCCGGCAACCCTGACGGCCGGCCAGATCGTGCGGGTACGGCTGACACTCGTTGCCACACAGGTGTATGAGGATCTGGTGGTAGACGAACCGCTCGCCGCCGCCATGCGCCTGATTACCGTCGAGACCGACAACCTGACGGTAGAATACCAGCCACCTGATCGGCTAGTGGCCCACGCCGCCACGATCGCCCCCGGTGTGTATGAGTTCAGCTACCTGGTGCAACTGGTTACGCCTGGTGCCTACCAGGTACCTGCCCCGCTGGTCGGTACCGGCACTTCCCAACTCCTGAATGTCGGCAATACGACGGATCTCCGTATTCGTATGCGCTAAGATAGGCACCTCGTGATGACCGTCAGCCGGCCGGCAGCGGTGCCTCTGTGTTCAGTTCATCCTCGCGGCGGTTCGATCCGCGCCCGCAGGAGTAGTATCGGAGTTTCGGTGTGGCCAATCCGTTCTTTCTGACAACTATTCGCTGGAAGGTCATATTCATTTGTCTGGCGCTTGCCATCGGCTGGACAACCATTGAGCCGACACGGGCACCGGCCGCGCCCGATAGCCGGGTTATGCCGCTCGATCAGGCGCCTTTTGGCCTGAACACCCACCTGGCCACCCGCTATTTCGAGCTTGAGACGATGCATATTCCAGCAGATGTTGTGGCGCAGGCCGGTACCGGCTGGGCGCGCGAGGATATTCACTGGTTTCGCATCCAGCCGACACCCGACACCTGGGATTGGAGTTTTACGGATCGTGCGATCGCCTTGCTGATCCAACGCGGGATCTCGATTGTAGCTGTGATCGGTCATCCGCCCGGCTGGGCTACCCCTTACCGTGGTGATGCGGCATCGGGTGTTTCGTTTTATGCGCCTGATCCACAACGGTTTGCGGCCTTCACCGAAGCGGTCGTGCGTCGTTATGGGGGTTATGTCAAGCACTGGGAGATCTGGAATGAACCGGACAACCCACACTTCTGGAAACCCGCGCCCGATGCGGCCGCCTATGCGCTGCTGCTCAAGTGGGCCGCCTATGGTGTGCGGCGCGCCGATCCGCATGCACGGATCGTTCTGGGCGGCATCAACCCCTTCGACACCCACTTCTTACGGATCGTCGCCGAGGAAGGAGCGTGGAACACATTCGACATTCTGGCGATTCATCCCTATGTCAGCCCGACGGCTCCTGAAGCAGGGAATCTGGCAGCCGCAACCGATGGTGTACGGGCGATCATGCAGCAGTATGGTGAACGACCGATCTGGGTGACAGAGATCGGCTGGTCGAGTGGACGCGGAGATCGTGATCCAATCGGGGTGACCAACGAACAGGATCAGGCTAACTATCTGGTGCGTGCAACCCTCATCCTGTGGCGTGCCGGCGTCGAGCGTATCTTCTGGTATACCCTGAAAGACGATCCCGGCAACCCATATGGAATCGTGGCAGAGGGGCAAGGGTATGGCGACTATTCGCGGTTGAAGCCGGCATTTTATGCCTTTCAGGCGCTGAGCCGCAACCTTGCCGGTGTTGAGTATGTCGGCATGCGCGATCTCTTCGAACATACCACTGTGATCAACTTCGAGAACTTCGGCGGCTGGCGACGCGGTGATCAGCCCAACGGCACCCTGACACCGACTGAGTCGCAGGTGCATGGTGGGCGTATCGCCGCCCAACTCAACTACACCTTCACCACAAACACCAATGATTATGTCGTGTTTCGTCGTGATCGAGGCATGCTGGTGCCAGATCGCCCCTATGCAATCGGCATGTGGGTCTATGGTGACGGCTCGGGGAATCTGCTGAAGATCTGGTTGCGCGATGGCGAGGGGGAGGTATTCCAGTACACTCTGGGTGCCGTCGGGCCGGCGGGATGGCGCCTGCTCCAGACGCCGATCGGAGGCACCGTAGCTCCCTGGGATCGTATCAGCGGCGATGGTAACGGCCGGCTTGACCTACCCATCCGGATCGAGGCGATTGTCCTCGATGACCAGCCGGACTCATTCCAGGGGCGCGGCACGATCTATCTCGACGATATTGTCGCCATTAGTGGGCCCGAAGCCTATAACATGCAGTTGCGGCGCGGCAATCAGGCGATCGATGTTGTGTGGGCACCAACACCACTACGTGCAAGTATCAGCAGCCGTGCCGCTCAAGCCCAGATCGCCGATTGGAATGATGTGCGTGCATCGGTTACCGCAAGCAGCGGGCGCTTGATCCTGAACCTGGGGCCTGCACCACAGTATGTGATCCACCAGCGCTAGATCCGGCTGTACGAATACAACAAAGCGCACAGGGTAAAGCCCTGTGCGCCTCGCAAGCATAACCGTGTCGCCGTGGCAGCTTAGGGATGCTCAATATCGCTCAGCCGCACAGTCTTGCGGGTGCCGAACTTCATCGTCTTCTGACCTTCACTCGAAAGCTGGCCGTTCTGTTCGAGATTGGCGATCTCTTGCTGCATGGTTTGCGCCAGATCGACCTCGCCCTGATTAAGCAGCCGTGTAACGGCACTCTGCAGCTTCTGGGTCGCCCCACCGACATTCCCGGCCGCCAGATCCTGCAGTGCACGCGTCTGCAGTTTGAAGGCGCTGATCTTCTCGACAATATTCATGACTGCCGGGTTGACCTGTGCCGTTGCGGCGGGATCAGCACTGAAGCCAAGCATAATATCGCTGCGGGTTCGTTCGCCCTGTAATCCGAGCAGCGGCACATCATAACTGACTTCCGCCTGGCCGATGCGATACTGGCCAACCGGGCGCGGATCAATCAGCAGCTCAATCAACAGCGCCCGCCCGCTGCCCGACTCGACTTCGCCGAGCGGTACGCTGACATCGCGATCAGAAACCGGGCGATAGCCGAGGTTGTTGATCAGCGGAATGACCTGCCACACCGCACGCGGCAACACCCCCTGCACCAGCCGTAACGTCAGGGTCGCATTCTGAACCGTTGCGGCCTGGGCACGTTGCACGGTACTCGAGAAATATTCATCGATCTCGTCGGGGCGGCCAATATAATCGGCGGTGCCGCCCGAGCGGTTGCCGATCTCGATCATCAGATCTTCGTTCCAATCCTTGCCGACCCCCAGTGCCGTGATCGGCACACCATTGCGGCCGGCAGCATCCGCCTGGCGCAGACACTCCTGCTCGTGCTCGGTCTGCCCGTCGGTTAGTAACAGCATGCGGCGAATCGCATTTGGCGGCCCTTTTTCGATCTCGCGTAGCCCTTGCTCGATCGCCGGAGCGATCCGGGTACCGCCACTATCGCGGATGCGGCTGATCTTCTCGGCAATCGGGCCAGGATTAGCAGCCGATGTGGTCGATACCAGCACCTCGGTGCGGTGGTCGAAGATCACAATCGACGTCACATCCTGATCGCCGAGCAACTCGACAGCCCGTGCCGTCGCACGCCGGACGCGATCGATCTTCTCGCCCTTCATCGAGCCGCTGCGGTCGAGCACAAAGGCAACATTCACCGGCATGCGCATATTGGCGACAAGCTGACCAGGCATAACTTCGAGCAGGATATACGCAACCTGCGGCGTGCTCGCGGTCGGCAGCGACGGACGGGCAAGCAGTGTGTGCAGCGTGACCTCTCCGGCCATAGAACTCCTCCTGGGTGGCTATCTATCATCGGGCAGCTACCGGCACCCCGGCTCTGCCCAACGAATCTGGTTTATGTCCAGCGAAACTCGATTTCGACCTCGCCGATCTTAATACGATCGCCGGAGCGCAAGCGTTGCGGCTGATTCGCGGGAATGGTGTTGCCATTCAGTTGTGTACCGTTTGTCGAGCCAAGATCCGTCAGGGTGAAACGATCACCACTCCGATTGATCATGGCATGGTTCCGTGAAGCAATGCCA
>CALLZL010000356.1 GCA_937859575.1 uncultured Chloroflexota bacterium | reverse complement strand
GCCGGATCTGATCGACTACGACACCAGCTTCAAACCGGCCGAGCAGGATGCGCTCTACGAACCAAATGCCTTCCGCTCGTCGGATCACGATCCAGTGCTGGTCGGCCTCGGGCTCGATGGAACCGCACCGGAGACAACCGCTACGGTGAGCGGGGTGGTCAAACCGGGGTGTGCAGCCGATTGCTTCTTCGGCAGCGCAACCGTCAGCCTGAATGCCAACGAGCCGGCGACGATTGTCTACCGCGTCAATGGTGGCGCATGGGTAACCTACAGCGCTCCATTTGCCGTTACCGCTATCGGCAACAACCTGGTCGAATTCTATGCCACCGATACGATTGGCAATGTCGAAGCGACCAGGAGCGTGATCGTGAAGGTGACGAACTTCCCGATCGCCGGATTGCTCGATACCTTCAATCGCGCCAATGGCCGTATCGGCAACAACTGGCTTGGCGATACAAAGATCGATCAGTATGCCATTACCAATGGCCGCATCGATGTAGGCCTCGGGGGCCAGCTGCTGTGGCGCGGCGATACGTTCGGCGCCGATCAAGAGGCGTACCTGACGCTGAGCAAGATCGACAACCAGAGCGCTCACCATACACTGGTGCTTAAGTCGCGTGGTACCAATTCAAGCCAGGGTGCCATCCTGGTATCGTACGATGCCGTGCAGCAAGCGATCGTGGTTGAAGCTCTGGTCGTCGGCACCGGCTGGCGGACGGTAGCAACCTTCCCGGTCGTGCTGAGTGATGGGGCTGTGCTTGGGGCACGCGCCAATGCCGATGGTACACTCCAGGTCTATGTCGATTGTGTGCTGATCGGCAGTGCCGATAGCCGCACGGTTGCCGGCAACGCGTATGTCGGCCAGGGCGGCCGCATTGGTGTCTGGTTCTGGAACGCCGCCAATGCGGAATTCGACGACTTCAGCGGCGGTAATCACACCCCATAATTCTGGGGCCTTTGCAACACACAGAGGGTAGGAAAGCGGTTTTGCCGCTTTCCTACCCCCTGGTCGTTTCCGGCATGTGCCGGATCAGCGTGTCAACCGCACCGTACGTTTCTCGGGATCGGGATGCTGGCGATAGAGGATGGCAATATTGCCGATGATCGTGATCAAGATACTACCGGTTGCCGCAACCAGTTCGTCGGCCAACGCATGGCGCTCTTCCTTGAAATCCTGAAACTTGACCTTGATCAACTCGTGGGCATCGAGCTCGTGATCAACACTTGCAATCACCGACTCGCTCAGGCCATTCTTGCCGACATGTGTCGTGGGCTTGAGGTGATGCGCCAGGCTGCGTAGTTTCTGGCGCTGCGCATTTGTGAGGGTGGTCATGGATGGTTCTTCTTTCTCTGCTGGCTTGCCGGCATCATGTTACTGCGAGGCGCTGGTCGCTGTAGTGTTCATACACACGCTCGGCAACCACCCGCCGCAGCCGATTAACCGTCTGCCAGACATCAGCAAAGCTCGTGGTGAGCGGCGAAAGGCCGAGCCGGATATTGTCGGGCTCACGGAAGTCGGGTAGCACCCCAAGCTGCTCGATCAGCGCCCGGTTGATGCGATACCCCTCGGCATGGCGCACACTGACGTGTGAACCACGCCACGCGACGTCGCGTGGCGTTCCAACGCTATAGCCGTGGCCAAGCAACAAAGCATCGGCCAGAGCAATGGCATACTCGGTAAGCTGTTCAGATTTCTGCCGAATGGCAGGCATGCCGGCACGCAGCAGCATATCGAGTGCCGGTTCGATCGCCAGCAGCGAGATGATCGGCGGGGTACCGGCCAGGAAACGTGCCAGCCCCGCTGCCGGCTGGTAATCAAGCCCAAAGGCAAATGGTTGCTGCTGGCCAAACCAGCCCCAGATCGGCGAGATCGCTGCTTCCTGCAGTTCGCGGCGTACATACAGGAATGCCGGTGCCCCTGGGCCGCCATTCAGATATTTGTAGCAGCAGCCAATCGCAAAATCGGCCGCGCAGGCGTCGAGTGCAACCGGCAGTGCCCCGGCGGAGTGACTCAAATCCCACAGTCCCAGCGCCCGGGGGGCATGTGCCCGAGC
>CALLZL010000355.1 GCA_937859575.1 uncultured Chloroflexota bacterium | reverse complement strand
CGGGGTATCGACCGGTGATTGTGCAACCACATCAGGCAGGGGTTCGGCGGGGGGCACAACCGGTTCGGGCACCGGTGGCACCACCGCCGCAGGATCTTCGGCGAGCGACGCACCACACTCATCGCAGAAGCGATCACCAGGCGCATTCTGGCGGCCACACACCGTACAGGTCGGCCCGCCGAGCGGCAGGCCGGCCGGTGGCGCAAAGACTGTCGGTGCGTCATTATTGACGATCGGCAAACCACCGGCTGCAGGAACCGGGGTCGTCAATGCTGTACCACACTCATCACAGAAGGCCTCGCCGGGTACGATTGCCGCACCACAGTTGGGGCAGTTTGGCAGCGCCTCCAGTGCCGGCGCGGCTGCCGGCATGGCCGATTGCAAGCGTGAGCCGCACTGATCGCAGAACTTGTTCGCCGCATCGTTATCGGCGCCGCACGTGCTACATTTCATCGTCAGAACCTCCTGATAGGCAGGCGAACACTATACTTCATCGAGCTTCTGGGTCAGGCGGCGCGTGGCATAGCGCAGCTCTTTCTGGCTTTCGGCTGTGAGCGCCGTACCGGCCTCAAGTCGTTCGGCCTCTTCCTGGGCTTTTTGCGCCAACTCAAGTTCACCGAGATCGAGCAGCCGCGTGGCAGCGGCACGCAGCTTCTGGGTTGCGCCGCTCAGATTACCGGCCTCGGCTTCGGAAAGAGCGCGTGTCTGTAGTTTGAAGGCCGTCACTTTTTCGACCAGGTTCATCACGCGTGGATCATACACTGCTGCCTGTGGATCGCTGCTGAACTCAAGCAGAATATCGTGCTTGATGATCTGCTCGGGCGCCCCGAGTGGCGTGTAGTGCAGTTCGGCCTGGGCGACACGAAAGCTGCCGGCGGCACGCGGTGGCAGCAGCAGATCGATGACGACACTGGCGGTTGCGCCGGCTTCCAGAGTACCAAGCCGAACGGCAACTTCATTCTCGCCAATCGGCTGATACCCAAGGTTGGCAATTGTCGGCATGGCACGGTGAACCGCACGTGGTGCAACATCGCGCACCAGGCGCAACAGCAGGCGCGCATCCTGTGCGACTGTTCCCTGGGCTGCGCGTACCGCGCGCTGGAAGAAGCCGGTAATCTGCGCAGGCTCGGCAATATAATCCGAGCTACCGCCGGTTACATCGGCAATATCATCGAGTAATTTTTCGTTCCACTCGGCACCCAGGCCCAGCGCAGTGATCTTCACACCAGCCGCACCGAGTTCGTTGGCCAGTTCGCGGCAGCGCACTTCATCGCCCCATGTCTGACCATCTGTCAGCAACAGGAGCGCCGAGACGCGATCACTGCCGGCGTATTTGCGCAGTTCGGCCTGGCCGGCCAGCAATCCACCCGACATCGCCGTGCCGCCCATTTCTTCGATTGAATCGATCTGGGCGATCAGGGCCGCCGGATCGGTCGCCAGGAGTGCCGGCACCAGCACCTGCACGGTATCATCAAATAACACAATCGAGACAACATCCTGCGGTGTGAGCGTTTCGATCACGCGCTTCGTCGCCGCTTTGAGCGCGGCGAGCTTGGCACCCTGCATCGAGCCCGAGCGGTCGAGCACCAGGCAGAAGTTCAGCGGAACCGTCTCGTTCTGCGCGTCGGCGTGTGCCTCAACCAGCAGATAGGCAACCTGCGGTGTCGTGCTGATCGGGAGTGGTGCGCGGCCCCATGTACAGGCCAGCGCAATCGTATCGGGCATGGGTAGCTCCTAATCTTTCCACTGCGCAAAGCGCACGAGAATAGTGGTAATGTTATCGTCGCCGCCGGCAGCATTAGCCGCATCAATCAATGCATGGCAGGCCGCCTGCGGATCAGGATTCGCATTCAGAATCTCGATCATCTGCGGATCGCGCGTCATCTCCCACTGGCCGTCACTCATCAACAGCAGTGCATCACCTGCCTGCAGGCGTTCGGTGAAGATATCAATCTCGACATCGGATTTGTCGCCGAGCGAGCGTAACACCGCATTCCGTTGCGGATGGGTATACATATCGTCGGGTTCAATCTGGCCGAGATCGACCAGCCGTTGCACCAGCGAATGATCTTTACTGACCCGTTTGAGCGTACCATTGCGCATCAGGTAGGTGCGGCTATCGCCCACATTACCGATCACGGCACGATCGCCAACCACCAGCGCCATCGTGAGGGTCGTGCCCATATCATTGCCACGGGCACGCGCTTCACGCAGCACATACTCGTTGGCCTGGCGGATCGCCTGCCTGACGATTTCGCGCAACTGCTCTTCATCATCCTGCACATCCGTATCAACCGTCGGGCTGAGGTAAGCACGCTGCACGACCTCATACGCACCGCGCAAGGCCAGGTCGCTGGCCACCTCGCCCGCACTATGGCCGCCCATACCATCGGCGACCATAAACAGGCCCCAGGTTCGCGGCTGCGACATGCGCAGCATCGTGAGTTCGAGCGCCAGCAGGGAGTCTTCGTTGAGTTCGCGCACCATGCCTTCGTGGGCATGCATCCCGACGCGCATGGCAAGGGATATCGGTGCCGTGCGATCGAGGATCAGCGCGTCAAGACGTTCGGCGAGGGCAGCGGCGGTGCTGATCGTGCCGGTGCGCACTTCACGCAAGAGATCAGGCAGTTGCAGCGCAGTCGCGGCAGAATCCTCATCGAGGCGCCGGGTGGTGCGTGGTGTTTGCGTCAAC
>CALLZL010000354.1 GCA_937859575.1 uncultured Chloroflexota bacterium | reverse complement strand
ATTCATACAACGACGGTGCAACCAGCAGATCGGCGGTTGCATAGCGCTGCGTCAGTTCCGTTTCGCTCACATAGCCGTCGAAATATACCCGATCGCTCAGATGCGGATACCGGTGTCGAAAGGTTGTCGGGTAATCGGCCCCCATCGTCAGCTGCCAGCCGTCGTTGGCGCTGTTGTCGTGGCCGACAAAACGCACCTGGAGCATCGGGCAACGTTGCAGCAGATCGGGCAGTAGATCGAACAGCAACGCGGTGCCTTTGCGGCGCTCAAGCCGGCCAACCACCAGCGCCTCGACAACCGGCCGCAACCGGCGTTCGGCAGGAGCCTCCTGCACCGGTAATCCGAGGTGGGCAACTGCGGTTGGAATGGTGCGATCAACCTCGTAATTGCTGTGAATCGCCGCCAGTGCGGCATATGAATCACTCAGCAGTGCGGCGGCGCGCGTTACACACACCCCTTCGAGGGCGGCCAGCATGCGCCGGCCGGCCGGCGACTCGCCGTAGCTCAACTGGTTCAGTTGGGCAGTGCTGGTCTGTAACCAGAGCACGACCGGTGCTGCACGGTAGAGGGTGGCAAACCCTTGTGCCGCCCAGAGCGGCACATCGAGAATATCGAATCCTCGATCACCCTGGGCATTGCATACCCCTTCGTACAATGCCTGGCTGCGCCGCAGTGCGGTCGCTACCCCGCTATCGGCGACATGGTAGGGTGTCGGGCGTACCGGGCATTGATGCACGGTCACGCCGCCATCATCCCACTGCTGCTGCGGCCCAAGTGTGACGACATGCACCTCGTGGCCGCGGCGGGCCAGGGCGCGGGCCAGGGTCTGACGTTGTCGTGGGATTCCCTCGGTCGATGCCGGTGGATACGTCAGGCTCAGCAGGCAGATCCGCAGTGTATCGCCCGTTCGCTGTGCCGGGGTACTGCGAACCGGCTCAAGCATGGTGGTTGCCGGGTGATCGGGTATGGCCGGCATCTGGGCATGCAGCAGTTCGATCTGCTCGGCAATGGTGCTCAGAGCCACCTGTAGTTCGTGGTTGAGCAGGATCTGTTTGCGGGCGAAGAACCGGATCGGCATATTGAGCAATCGTCGCAGCAGATCTGGCAAAAACCGGCCGGTTGGTACCAGCTGGAGCTGCCCCAGATTACCGATCGCCTCGATTCGCATGGCGAGATCATCCAACACGGCCCGCCGGCGTATGAGATCCGGCATGCCTCGCTCGCGCTGTACGAGATTTTCATCAAGCTGATGCAGGATCCGGTCAAGATCGGTCCGGCTGATCGGCGGTATGGGATCCATGCGTTCATGCCTTTATGCTCTGCGGGATCCGCGCTGATGGTCAGGAGCCGGCGGATGCCATTAGCGTATACGCTGCCCCTGTGCCACAACACACGCCACATCCAATAATGCCGCCATGTCTTCCAGCGGGTTGCCATACACGGCCAGCAGATCGGCGGCCATGCCGGGTGCCAGCGCCCCAAGGTCGGGCCGGCCAAGCGCCAGCGCCGCCTGTGTGGTGGCGGTTGCCAGGGCTGCATGTGGCGTGAGGCCGATAGCATCGACCAGTAGTGTCAGATTATAGGCGAAATCCTCGATCGGCGTCAGGGTTACGCCGGCATCACTGCCCGACACAAACGGAATGCCCATGGCATAGAGCCGCCGTAGATTGGCTACGCGCTGCGGCCAGATTTCATGGCGGTAGCGCACCAGCGGATGGCCGGCGGGTAGGTCACCATGTGCGGCACGTTCGCCGATTGCCAGTGTCGGGCAGACATAACATCCGGCGGCGAGCACGGCCTGTGCGGTGGCTTCATCATAGATTAGCCCGGCATCGGATTGAAATGAGCAGTGTTCGATAGTCGTCACACCGGCATGGGCGGCATTGATGATACCCTCGGTGCCGTGGCAATGGGCCGACACCCGCATCCCCATGCGGCGTGCATCGGCAACCAATGCCTGCAACACTGCTTCGTCGTACTGTGGCGCCACCGGGTTGGTATGGGGCGTCAGGGCACCGCCGGTTGCCATCACCTTGATAAAATCGGCACCGGCTTTGACCTGTGCCCGTACCGCCCGGCGCAGATCGTCGGCGGTGTCGGCTTCGAGGCCGAAGAACCAGCAGTGGCCGCCGGTGGTGGTGATCGATGCACCGGCCGCGATGATGCGCGGCCCAAGCAGCACACCGCGCTGCACTGCCTCGCGTAGTGCAAAGACGTGTGCATTGCGCCCACCACATTCGCGCACCGTTGTGATGCCGGCCAGTACTGCGCGCCGGGCATTCTCGGCACCACGCAGCAGGCGCAGCTCATCGGTGTCGCTCAGATAATCTTCCAGCACAGTATCGGATGCCGAGAAGGTCAGGTGGACGTGCATGTCGATCAGCCCCGGCAGCAATGTCACATCGCCAAGATCGATCGTTGTGCCGCCGGGCGCAGCCACGGCTGGGCCGGCATAGATGATCTGGTTACCGTCGAGGGTCACGGCGCCATGCTCGATGATGGCTTCTGATAAGGCCGTATAGAGGCGTGCAGCGGTATAGGTGATTGTCATGGTATGTTGTCTCCATCGTGCTATAATGTATCTATGACACCGACGATCATGTTCGTCATTTTTGCATTGCTGCTGTTACTTGGTATTTATGCGCTCTGGCGGTTCTGGTCGGGGCTGATCACCGTATCACGTGCCGAAGAACGGTATGAGCGCCGTATGGCTGCGCTCAACGAACGGCAGGCCAACCGCTACAGCGACGAGCAGCTCACACACCCGGCCGACGATGACGAAGCATGGAGCATCATGGTGCAGGGTGGGCGGCGATCCCGCCGGCGGGATCGCTATGCCGGTAGCCTCACCAACCGCTCGCGAGAACGCCGCCGCCTGTAACCGGGTCATTGTGCAGCGCATGGGCTGAGGCGAGCCTTGCTCGCCCGCCCTTTTTTCATGAGCGAAAATACGGGATGATATCACGCCCGATCAATTGAAGTGCCGCCAGTGGATCCGGCCCGAGCGGCGGCCCGAAGCTCAGGTGGCGAGCACCGGCGGCTACCAGCGCTTCGAGCCGCGGAATGAGATCGGCTGTCGTGCCGACTATGCCGATCTGGAGCATGGCCGGGGTCACCATTGCCATTGCGCGTGCCATGGCGCGCGCTTCGTGAACCATCCGGTCGATAGCCAGCATTTCGTCGCGGGCAACACCGAGGCGTGCCAGAATATCATCGCTCATGGCTGATCCATAGTAGGCGATCTTCTCGCGGAGCGCGGCTTCGGCTGCCGTATGATCGGCATCGACCGACACCCAGATACAGGCGGCCAGGTCGATCGCCGTTGCATCACGCCCGGTACTGGCGGCACCGGCGGCAACCAATGCTGCGACAGCAGTATAGTGTTCGGGGGGGAAGAGGAGCGGCAGGCCGCCATCGGCCAGTTCGCCGATCATGTGCGTCATCTTCGGGCTGG
>CALLZL010000353.1 GCA_937859575.1 uncultured Chloroflexota bacterium | reverse complement strand
TGTTGAAGAGAGCTTTGCTACGCGGCATGGCGGTTGCGCGACACGGCGCCTTCTGCTATAATTCCTGATTAGTGCGTGGGTACAGCCTGGCTGCACACCGCAGAGGTATTCATCACAATGCTATTATAACGGGAGAAGAACAACCTTGGCGAACACCAAATCGGCTCAGAAGCGAATTCGTGCCAACGAGCGCCGCCACCTGCGTAATAAAAGCTACCGCTCGCGGGTGAAGACCTTGATCAAGAAGGCAGAGCAGACGATCTTTGCCGGCAAGCCGGATGCCGCTGCTGTGCGGGATGCGATGAGCACGCTTGATAAAGCGGCGGTGAAGGGTATCATCCACAAGAACAACGCGGCACGCCGCAAGTCGCGGCTGGCGAAGAAGCTGAACCACGCGCAGAACGCTGCGTAACGTCGGCAGCCACGATAGTGTATCAGACGCGCCTACTGCATTCGCAGTGGGCGCGTTCTGGTATGGTGGGCTGTGGCTATGCACCACAGATCTCGGCGACGAGCAGTTCGAGGCCGGCTTCGGCATCAAAGCGGCCGGTTTTTGTGGCGTGATCGAGCTCAAGCACCCGGTCGTGCAAGCGCACCAGATCGGCATCCGAAAAGGCTCGTACCTGTTCGAGTGCTTTGCGTACCACGAATGGTTTCTGGCCAAGTTGGGTTGCAATCTCGTCGGGGCGCATGCGTTGGCCGGCCAGTTCCTTGACTCCCAGCAGGATGCGGAGTTGACGTGCAATCATGAAGAGCAGATACGTTGCTGCCTGGCCATCATTCAGCAGATGACGCAGGCTCTGCAGGGCGGCCGCCAGCCGACGTGCGCTCAGTTCATCGATAAAAGCAAACAAGTTCTGTTCCTGATCGTCCTGTACCAGGCGGTCGACGATCTGGGGTGTGATACGCCCACCACTGCCGACATAACTCGCCAGTTTGCGAAGTTCGTTATCGAGCATGCGCCCTTCGCTGCCGGCCAGAAGCGTCAGGCGTTGTGCTGCCGCCGGCTGGATCGAGGCCCCCAGGTCGCGGGCGCGTTCACCAACCCAGTTGAGCAGTGCTGCCCCTTCTTTCGGCAGGAACTCACGAACATCGGCAACCTTCTTCAAATAGGTGAAGATCGCATTGCGCTTGTCGAAATCCTGTGTTTCAATAAATATGAGATCACATGTTGGCGGAATGCGCTCGAGGTAGGTGCGCAGTTCGTCGCGCTCTTTGCCTGCCTTCTGGTGTTTGAGCAGATCGAACACAAGTACCAGCCGGCGCTCGGCGATAAAGGGCAATGCTTCGCAGGCAGCAACCAGTGCATCGAGCTTGAGCCGCCGGCCGTCGAGGCTCGTCAGATTAAGGTCGGCAAGATCAGGCGGCACGACGACTCTGAGCGTCGCAAGATACTCGCTACGTGCCAGTTCGTCAGGCCCATACAGCAGATGGATCATGGTCGAAGCCCTGTGGGTATGGCTGTGGAACCTCCCACCGGCGTAGAAAGGGCTGTTTCGAACCTGCCGAAGCAGGTGGGTGCCGGCCCGCGAGCGTCCGCGGCCCGCCGCGTTGCTCGTATGATACGGAGCACAGCTCCCTTCGAAAATGTGTTGGATCGAAACAACCCTCCCCACGCACGGCGGAGGCAACCCTGATCATAGCATACCCATGCCGGGCATGCAAAGTGGAAGCAGCACACTATGAATGATGAACGTGATCGCACCAGCGAGCGTGATAGCCGGATTGATCGGCTGCGTTTCCGTACCCGCCAGCTCATCCTGATGCGTGAAACTGGCCCGAAACGTGCCGCCTGGCATCAGGCGCGTGTGCGCATGATCTGGCGTCTGCACGACGAGTTACGGGCAGCCCAGCAGCCGCCCGAACATCCCGAGGGGTCGTGAGAATCACGACTTGACACCCCTGGATTGCCGTGCTACGATCGCCCAGCCTTTAATTCGGCTCTGTGAGGCTGAAAAGGAAGCGATCAATGCACATGCTTTATACGCCGGCATCCTGTGCCGGATCATTCCTCCTGCAGCCCTGTGGCTGGCTTTGTGCCTGCTAGAGGGCTTTTGTGTGTCGAGGGGCATATGAGTAGCCGCCAGATCTTCAGTGCCGAGGATATTCGCCGTGCTGTGACCCGTATTGCCCACGAGATCGCCGAACGTAACGAAGGGGTTGGCGATCTGGTGCTGGTTGGCATTCGCCGGCGTGGTCTGCCGCTGGCGCAGCGGATTGCCGCCACCCTTGCCGATATCGAAGGGGTGCGTGTGCCGGTTGGTGTGCTCGATATCACCCTCTATCGTGATGATCTGAGTATGCGTGGCCCGGCACCGATTGTGCAGGCGACGCATATTCCGATTGATATAACCGGCCGAATCGTGGTGCTGGTTGATGATGTGTTGTATACCGGTCGGACGGTCCGTGCCGCGCTTGATGCTTTGAGCGATATTGGCCGCCCGGCACGCACCCAGCTTGCTGTGCTGATCGACCGTGGCCATCGCGAACTGCCGATCCGCGCCGATTTTGTCGGCAAGAATGTGCCGACGTCGCGGGATGAGCGGATCGAAACCGCACTGCGCGAAGTCGATGGCGGCGAGGATGCCGTCAGTATTGTGCGAGAAGAGGAGTAACATGCCGCCAGCAGAACTACGCGATACCCGCCGCCATGTGCTCGATCTCGACGACTTTGTCGCCGGAGAGATCGGCGAGATCCTTGAGACGACCACCAGTATGAAAGAGGTACTCGGGCGCTTGATCAAGCAGGTACCGGTGCTGCGGGGTCGGACGATCGTCAACATGTTTTTTGAAGATAGCACCCGCACGCGTATCTCGTTCGAACTCGCGGCACGGGCGCTTTCGGCCACTATCGTCAATTTCAGTGCGCGCGGCAGTAGTGTCGAGAAGGGCGAATCGCTGATCGATACGGTGCGGACGATCCAGGCGCTTGGTGCCGACATGATCGTTATTCGCCATGGCGAGAGCGGTGCACCTTACCTGGTGGCGCAGCATTTTCGCGGGTCGGTGATTAACGCCGGTGATGGCCGCCATGCCCACCCTACCCAGGCGCTGCTTGATCTGTATACCGTCTATGAAAAACTTGGGCGGCTCGATGGCCTCAAGGTGGTGATCGTGGGGGATGTGCTGCATAGCCGGGTAGCCCGCTCGGATCTCTGGGGCTTCAGCACGATGGGGGCACATGTCACGATCTGTGCTCCGCCGACCCTGCTTGGCCCGGCAGCCTGGTGGAAGGAGACCTGGCCAGGTATTACCATCAGCACCGATCTCGACGCCTGCATTGCCGATGCGGATGTCGTCATGACATTACGGCTACAGAAAGAGCGGCAGGAAGCCGGCCTGTTGCCCTCGTTGCGCGAGTATAGCCGGCTCTTCGGGCTGACAGCGGCACGGGTAGCGCGGGCCGCGCCGCATTGCCGGGTCAGGCATCCCGGCACCATGAACGAAGGGG
>CALLZL010000352.1 GCA_937859575.1 uncultured Chloroflexota bacterium | reverse complement strand
CATGTCTATTCGGCGACCGGTGTGCAGGGATCTGCGCTGAAACAGCGGCTACTGGCGCGTAATCGGCTGCGGGTGCTCATTCGGTGCCTGCCGGGCGTGCTCTGGCTACGCATGGCTCACCATATCCTGCTGTATGATCTGCTTGCCAGTGGGTATGGAATCCTGACCGGGAAGACGGCCATGCTGACCGGCCGGCTCGAAGCACTACGCGAACTGGCCACACTGCTGCAGGAGCGCCGCCCAATACAAGCGCGCCGCAGTGCGCCGATTGTCGCCCTCGAACGGTGGCTCGAAGCGGTACCGCCACCATGGGTCACCCTGGCGGAACAACAACGCCTTGATACCCTTCTGCGTGAAAGAAGAACGCTATGAAACCCGAACAACTGCTCGATGCCATGCTTGGCCTGCCATTCATCTACGAAGCACAGGTCTCGCCCGATGGAGCCTGGGTTGCATGGTCCTGGTTCCAGATCAGGCCGACGGCGGCTGTCTATGTTGCACCGACCGATGGTTCGGCCCCACCGGTGCAGCTGAGTGATGTGCCCGAGGATACGATCCTGGTCGGCTGGAGCCCCGATAGCCGGGCAGTGGTGGTGCGCCATGATCATCAGGGCGATGAACGGGTGCAACTGTTCCGCATCGACATCGATCGACCACGAGAAATGCACCCGCTTACCATGCCCAGCCCCAGCTATTTTACCGATGGCGGCGCGCTGCACCCCAATGGGCACTGGCTGATCTATGGCGCTAATGTCGATCATGCCACCGGCGCAGAGATCGAATCAACCTGGCTGTATCGCCACGACCTGCTGAGCGGAGAGCAACTGGTACTGGCTCGACCGCAACAGCCCGGGCATATCAGCCCCAGGCTCAGCCCGGATGGCAGGCTGGTACTCTATCACCGGCAGGATCAACACCCGGCGGGGCGTCAGGCATGGCTGGTTGGGATCGATGGAAGCGACGATCGCGAGATCATCAGTGCCGGAGCAGATCGCAAACTCGAAGCGGCCTGGTTCCCCGACAGCCGGCGCATGCTCGTGCTTGCCGAACACGATAGCTATCGACGGGTGGGGATCTATGATCTGGCCGATTCCTCGCTGACCTGGCTGATCGATGATCCGGCGCGGGCGATTGAATCCGCCACAATACCGCACGGCAGCGATGTTGCCGTGATTGTCGAGGTACAGGGCGCACGGCCGCGCTGCTCACTGCTCACCCACGACGGCGGCAACCAGCCAATTGGCACCATCACCGGCAACCTCAAACTCCTCCGATCAGTCGGGAATAACGAATGGGTGGCGCTCTACTATAACGCAACCCAGCCTGATGATCTGGTGCGCTGTTCGCTTGATGATCTGCGGCCGGAAGTGTTTCTCAGCCTGACGCGGGTGTGGCAGCATACCCGGCTACGCGCTGCCGATCTGGTGCCGGCCGAGGATTTCCGCTGGCGCTCTGTCGATGACCGCGAGATCCAGGGCTGGTTGTACCGCGCCGTCGGAACACCACGCGGCACAATCGTTTGTATTCATGGTGGGCCGACGCACCATAGCGAGGATCGCATCGATGCCCAGATCCAGTTCTTCACCGCACAGGGCTTCAATGTGCTCGATCCCAACTACCGTGGCAGCACCGGCTTCGGCCTGCCATTCCAGGAACTGATCAAAGAGGATGGCTGGGGTGGGCGCGAACAGGATGATATTCGTACCGGGATCGAAGCCCTGATCGCCGCCGGAATCGCCCGTGCCGGGCAAGTCGGCGTGACCGGCACCTCGTATGGCGGCTATTCGTCGTGGTGCCAGATCACCCGCTGCCCACCCGAACTGGTGGCCGCGGCCGCACCGATCTGCGGCATGACCGACCTGGTCGTCGATTATGAGACGACCCGACCCGATCTGCGATCCTACAGTATCGAAATGCTCGGCGGCCGACCGGAAGATGTGCCGGAACGCTACCGCGAACGCTCACCGATCCATTATGTTGCCAATATTCGTGGCCGGTTGCTGATCGTACAGGGCCTGCGCGACCCCAACGTCACCCCCGAAAATGTCCATGTGGTCGTTCAGGCACTGCAACAGGCCGGCACCGAATATCAGACCCTGGTGTTCGAGGATGAAGGACATGGCATCAGCCGGCTCGCCAATCAGCGCGTGTTATTACAGCACCTTGCCGCATTCTTTGGCGATTCGTTTCGCTGATGGCTGGTACGTTACTTCGTCGCGAAGCAGCTCTGCGTCGATGGGGCAGCACATGGCGCATCCCTTTGCCCGAATAGATCCTTCGCCGCACAGCGGCTCAGGATGACATGCCGGCGCGAGGGCTGCAGGCTCACACAAAGCATCGCTTGGACGAAGCGGGAGGTGCGCCGAATTATCGCAGCCATACCAATAAAACAGCTTGACTTAGAACAAATGTTCTGGTATACTCAGCATGTAATCGGCGCAAGCAAAAGGGAGCGTGCAGCGATGTACATGATGTGGTTTGACGACAGCACCAAGAAGGCGACCGATGCCAAGATCGAAGAAGCGATTGCTGCATACATGAAGCATTTCAAGAGCCGGCCGAATGTGGTGCTTGTCAATATTGCCGATCGGGTCGAATACCCCGGTATGCGGGTACGCTGCGAAAGTTACGTACGGCCGAACAACTTCTGGGTGGGTTGGGAAGAAGCCATCGTCATGGCATCATAAAGGATCGACTGCCGGTTCAGCCGGGATGCGGCGGCTGAACCGGCAGCCCACACGATGCGGTCAGGCGGTCGAGTGCGCAACCCGATCGACAGACTGTGGCAAGCAATCGGGCTAGCTGCGAGCCGGGCGCCACCAGGGGCATTCATTCTGTGCGGTATGGGTCACCGGGTTCAACAGCCCTTGCAACTCTTTACAACGAATCTCATTGGTAAACACGCAATTATTGCACGCGTGAACCGGCGCATTACACTGCCAGCAGAAGGCAGCGACGCTATATAGAGTGGCATGGCACTTCCAGCATGTAAGCTCAAGTGCTTCATCATCATCAAGTGGTGGCGGAGGAACCCATTCACCACCCGCTGTCGTCGGCAGCGGCGGTGGAGCAACCGGCCGGCTCTGTGCCGCAAGATAGCGCAGCCCTTCGGTTGCAGCGGCATTGTGTGGATTCAGGGCGAGTACATTTTCGAGGGCAACCTGCTGATCGGCAGGATCTTCCACCGCGCCACTCAGCCAGAGCCAGGCCAGTTCCTGGGTTTCGTCGAGATCGATCACTCTGAGCAACAGTTCACGCGCCTGTTCAAGCCGACCTTCGCGCACAGCAACGGCACCGTCGTACAGCAGGCGGGCAATCTCGGTGTTTTGCATCGGGCGGCTCCAGTATATCAGCGAGATCTTGTCGTGCAAGTATCGCACCCGCTTCCCATTCGTGCAAGTTAGGGATGAAAGCCGCCCCACAGACACCGCTCATGCCCTGTAATGCCTCAAAAAACATTGCACATGCCAGGTGCGGCGTGCTATAATGCGCCACAAGAACAGCGACGGAGACGACTGTAGGGTGTGTTGCGTTTCCAGAGAGCCGCCGGATGGTGCGAGGCGGTAACGACACGCATCCGAATCCCCTCCTGAGTTGCCCGGGAAACTGCACCAATCTGCAGCCGAACCGATGCCGGTCGCGCCCGTTATTGCGCAGTTGAGGCCATGCACCGCATGGCGCATGAAGGTGGCACCACGAAGGCTTTCAGCCTCTCGTCCTTCGCCGGGCGAGGGGCTTTTTGATTCGCGGAAGGCGTGTCGTGATACAGCAAGAACTCAAACAGGCACTTCTCTCGGCGATCTACACAGCGGCACGAGTGGCACGCGATATGGTGTGGGGCATCCAACGGCCGACGCTCCTCGGCGTGCGTGGGCTTGTTGTGCGAAACCACGAGGTGTTGCTCATTCGCCATCGCAGTGGTGAGCGCCCCTGGGCACTGCCGGGAGGAGGAGTCGATCGTCATGAACGATTCGAGGAAGCGGTACGCCGCGAGGTATATGAAGAAGCCGGTGTGCCTGCCGATGTCGAATGTGTGCTGGGGGTGTATGAAGCATTTCACAGCGACCTCAGCAACTATATTGTGACCTTTGTGCTGCGTTCGACAGCCGATCCGCGGCCGCCGCAGTCGATCGAGATTGCCGAAGCGCGTTATTTCGCCTTCGATGATCTACCCACCGATCTTGATCGTGGATCGCACCGTCGGATTGCAGAATATCGTGCCGGGCGCAGTGGCGTTTCGGCGCTCTGGTGATCAGAAGATAAGACCGGTTGAGGAGGATGAATGCCTGCCTATACACCCATCCTGGGAACACTGGGGTATGTTATGTCGCCCGATGGCGGTTCGGTGCTGATGATCCACCGTAATTCGCGCCCCGACGATCTGCATTATGGTAAATACAACGGCCTGGGCGGTAAGCTCGACCCATACGAAGACATTGTGAGCGGCATCCGACGCGAGATCCAGGAAGAAGCAGGCATCTATGCCGAAGATGTGGTATTACGCGGCACGATCAACTGGCCCGGCTTCGGCAAGAACGAAGAAGACTGGTTTGGCTATATTTTTCGTATCGACCGCTGGAGCGGCATACCGCTAACTGCCAATCACGAAGGAACCCTCGAATGGGTTACGCTTGAGCGTATGGCCGACCTGAACATGTGGGAAAGCGACCGGCTCTGGCTCGATATGGTTTTCGAACGCACACCGCGCACCTTTCATGGCATTGCACCATATACAAACGGCCAGCTTGTTTCGTGGAATTACGTGCTCTTGTGAGCCGCCGCTGCACTACTTGGTCGGGTACTCGGTCGTGCTCTGTAGGCACATGGTGATATGGCAAAAGGAGATCAGCCATGGATGTGCTGGCAATAGTTGGCGTGGGTGGCCTCATCCTGGTAGCGGCTGTCGTGGTCGGGTTGGTGATGCGCAAGGCGTGGGGCGATTTCCCAACCCACGCTGGTGAACAACCGGCTCGGCACCCGCCGACCCCACCATCGTTGCCTGCGTCGCCGCTTCTGCCGCCGGCAGGTGCTGCGGCACCCGGAATATCGCCCGCCTATACTACTGAGGATCTGGTGCCAATCGAGAACGAGATGGTACGCCGCTCGGCCGAACAGGCGCTCGAACGTGGCAGCCCCATGGCACGCTACCTGGTGCGTCACGGCGATCAGATCTTTTTCTCATTCAGCAGTATTGCCGACCCGGGCGAACGCCAGGCGGCATATGATCTCATGCGGCGCTTCAACGCCGGTGAGCAGATCGACTTCCGCGAGATACTTCGGCTCTTGCAACGCATGGGCCGCGACTAAATACACTCGAAAGGATCATTCTCATGCTTGATATTCGGCTGATCCGCGAACAACCGGAGTTCGTCAAGGCAAGCCTGGCGCGGACGGGCGTGGCACCCGATCAGATCGACACGCTGCTCGAATATGATGAACAACGACGCAAACTGCTGCGCGAGGTCGAGACGCTCAAGGCCACGCGCAATACCGTTTCGAAAGAGATCGGCAAGATGGCAAATGCCGCCGATCGCGATGCACGCATCGCTGAAATGCGCACACTTGGCGATCGAATCAGTGCTATCGACCGCGAGGTTGCCATGGTTGAACAGCAGCAGCAGGCTGCCCTGCTGGAGCTGCGCAACCTGCCACACCCGGATGTACCGGATGGCCCCGACGAAGAGCATAATGTCGTGATTGCACAGGAGGGTGAACCGCGCACCTTCGATTTCGAGCCAAAGCCGCATTGGGAGCTTGGCACGGCCCTCGATATCATTGATTTCGACCGAGGTGTGAAACTCTCAGGCTCACGATTCTATGTGCTGAAGGGGGCCGGTGCTCGCTTACAGCGCGCGCTCATCCAATGGATGCTTGATCTGCATGGCGCACAGGGGTACGAAGAGGTCTATACCCCGTTTGTCGTCAAAGAGCAGTGTATGTGGGGTGCGCGCCAGTTGCCGAAATTCCGCGACAACCTGTATCGTGATGTTGAAGATGATCTCTGGCTGGTACCGACCGCCGAAGTGCCGGTAACGAACCTGCATCGCGACGAGATTTTCGATCCCGAACAGCTGCCGCGATCCTACTGTGCCTATACCCCTTGCTTCCGCCGCGAGAAGATGAGCGCCGGGCGTGATGTTCGCGGCATCAAACGAGGTCACCAGTTCGACAAGGTCGAGATGTACAAATTCGTACGGCCGGAAGAGAGCTATGCCGAACTGGAGCGCATGCGCGAAGACGCCGCCGATACCTGCCGCAAGCTCGGGATCCCGTTCCGCGTCAAGGCGCTCTGTACTGGTGATCTCGGCTTTGCTTCTACCCGTACCTACGATCTTGAGCTCTGGGCACCGGGCCAGAACGAATGGCTCGAAGTCAGCTCCTGTTCAAATGTTGAGTCATTTCAGGCCCGTGCGACCAACATTCGTTACCGGCCCGCAATCGGTGCCCGGCCGGAGTTTGTGCACACCCTCAATGGTTCAGGGCTCGGGCTACCGCGAACCATGATCGCAATCATGGAGAACTACCAGCAGGCCGACGGCAGCATCACCATCCCGGATGCCCTGCGGCCGTATATGGGCGGCCTTGAGGCGATTCGCCCGCGGTAGGCGGAAGCACAGCACACTGTATGACGGCGTATGGGATGCTGCGGTCAGGTTCGGGCACCCCATACGCTACCCAATGGCATAATGAGGTTGGCGATGAGTACAATCGACGACAAACTGCGGCGGGGGTATGATCTGACGACGCGCTCGGGCGGCGATCAGGATCTGCTGGGGGCCGCAATGGTCGCCTTTCATAGCGCACTCGAAAACTATTTCGATGAATTTCTCGGCAGCCTGCCCCAGATCGATGCCGATGTCCGCGAGTTACTGACGAGCGGGCGGATCCGCTGGGTTCAGCGTGCCAATCTCGCCCTGGAGCATGGCCTGATCTCGCGTGAACAGCGCCGCATGATCCTCGATGTCAACCGACTGCGCCAGGAATTTGCGCATGGTGAACCATTCAGCGGGAGTGCCGAGAGTGTCGAAGCCTACGGTCGGTTCGTCACCGAACTGTGTGGCCGGGCCGTTCCACGGCCGGCACGCCGCCGGCGGGCCGCTGCTGCGCCTGCGACCGCACCAGCCGACGACCCGCTGGCGACCGAGCCGATCACCGCGCCCGCGATGGATGCGTGGCGTGAACGCAATGCCACCCGCCAATCTCGTCGTATTGATCTGTTGAGCTTATTCCCACCCCAACAGATCGCATTGCTCCTGACCGTCTCGCTGTTACTGGCAATCGGTGTGTGGGTGGGGTCGGTTGGGGTGTGGGGGCCGCCGGATCCGGCGGCCGTTGGTTTTGGGCCCGGGCGCACGGTGCTCGCCCCACCACGGGGGGGGGCCACCGCCATACCGATCACACGCCGGGCTCAGATCGTGCGCCTGGGTGGCGGGCCGGGCTGGTTGCGTGAACGGCCGGGCTTTGATGCGGCAACCATGCCGATCCGGCTTGAAGAAGGAACGCTGGTCACGCTCGTGAACCGCGAGCCGGTCGAGGCGGAAGGAACAACCTGGCAACTGGTGGCAGCCGGCGGTTACGAGGGGTGGTGCCCGCTCAACAACCTCGAACCGGTCGGCGGGCCGGCCTCCTGAGCCGCAACAGCCGCATGCACCATATGGTATACCTCGCGCAGTGGGATGCCGTGGCTGCGGGCCAATGCCGCACAATCCTCATATTCCGGCGCACCGCCAAGATCAACACCATTCCAGCGTTTACGTTTGTAGCGCACACTGCCGAGTGGTGTCGAGATCGTGAGGATCTCACGTTCGGCAACATACCGCTCGATCGTGCGCCGCCGGATCCCGAGTGTGGTAGTTTCGCGCATCAGCAGCGAAACTGCCGCGGCTTCAATGGCTGCCGGGATCAGGATCGAGAGGAGAATCGCCGACCGCCCTTTTTTCATCTGGATCGGTGTTGCCCAGACATCCAACGCACCCAGGGCGAAGAGCTGCTCATTGGCATAGGCCAGCTGTTCGGCGCTCTGGTCGTCGATATTGGTTTCGAGCAGCACCACAATACTACCCGACCCTGATCGATCCGCCGCAACGTCGGGCCTCTCTGCCGGATCGTGTACACCGATCCAGACCCGCAGGGCATTCGGGTGATCCAGATCGCGGCTGCCGAGGCCATAGCCGACCCGCTCGATGCGCATGGCCGGGCGGCGGAAGGTTGCCAGGGCCGCAAGCAGCGCAGCACCTGTCGGCGTGACAAGCTCGGCGCGGGTTTCGTCGGCCAGAATGGGGGCGCCGGCGGCCGCCAGCAGGTTGAGCGTTGCTGGAGCCGGTACCGGAATACGACCATGGGCGGCACGTACCCAGCCGGTACCGAGCGGAAGTGCCGAGGCATAGCATTCGCTGATTCCCAGCAGATCCAACCCGCTCACTACCCCGACAATATCAACAATCGCATCGAGCGCTCCAACTTCGTGAAAATGCACCTCGTCGACAGGCATGCCATGCACCTGCGCTTCGGCGTGTGCCAGCAGATCGAAGACCCGTATGCTGCGTTCGCGGACATGGGGCGGCAGCCAGCTATTGCCGATGATGGCCTGCACATCGGCCAGATGGCGGTGTGCATCGAGCGTCGGAGCCGCCACCCGTGCCTGTGTTCCGCTCAGAAAGCGCCGCATGCCGCGTTCGGCATCGATGGCCCATCCATCGATCGCCAATGCCCCAAGCGCCTCGCGCAACTGCTGCAGATCCAAGCCGGCATCAAGCAACGCACCAAGCGCCATATCGCCACTGATCCCTGAAAAACAATCGAAATAGATCACTCGTGTCATGCATTATTCCGCTATTTGGATAGTTTGTACATGTCTGCCGAATAAAGTTCGTATGTTGTCAATATACCTCCAAACAGTATCTTAACATATCATCATGCCAACCCAGAATGATTATTTGCTGCGATGCCGACGCCACCGCAGCGGCGCACGAGCCGTGAGCGCCGAACAAGCCATGGCGGATGAAGGCCGCCTTTTGTTCTATTGTTATTGAGGAGCATATTGGATGGATGCAATCAATGGAGCCGATACCACATGGGTGCTGATATCGGCCGCACTCGTCATGTTGATGACACCCGGCCTCGCGCTGTTTTATGGCGGCCTGGTGCGCGAAAAGAATGTTCTTTCGACGATCATGCACAGCTTCTTTATTCTGGCACTGATCAGCGTACAGTGGGTATTGTGGGGTTACACCCTGGCGTTTGGCGCAAGCCAGGGTGGTGTGATCGGCGGCCTGAACTACCTTGGCCTCAATGGCGTAGGGGTTGAGCCGAATGCCGATTATGCCGCAACCATCCCGCACCTGGTATTCATGGTCTTCCAGATGATGTTCGCCGTTATTACGCCGGCTCTCATCTCGGGGGCCTTCGCCGAGCGCAAGCGGTTCAAGGCGTTTGTGATCTTCTCACTACTCTGGGCAACCCTGGTGTATGCCCCGGTGGCACACTGGGTGTGGGGCGTCGGCGGCTGGATTCGTGAACTTGGCGCGCTCGATTTCGCCGGTGGCACAGTTGTCCATATCACATCCGGTGTCTCGGCGCTCGTGTGTGCTCTGGTGCTGGGGAAGCGCCTTGGCTATGGTTCACAGCCGATGCCGCCGCATAACGCAACCATGACGGTTCTTGGCACTGCGCTGCTCTGGTTCGGCTGGGTCGGCTTCAATGCCGG
>CALLZL010000351.1 GCA_937859575.1 uncultured Chloroflexota bacterium | reverse complement strand
GGACTGCGGCACCCGCCACCCCCCGGTTATGCACAAACCGCCCAGGATCCTTTGATTGGTGCACCCGCCGATCTTCCACCCGACTCGGCTCGATGCTGCCACGATCCGCTTCGACTATGACCGGCCGGCAAGCTGTACGACAGCCGTGACATGGGGAATGCGGAGTGATAGCTGGCGTGGCTGGGTAGCTACCGATCCACCGGCTCACAATCAACGTGCCGAATTACGCTGGAGCACGCCGTATGCGGTTGATGGGCGGGTGGCTGATCTGGCATTGCGGTTTCGCGCACAGTTGGTGCCGCCACCACCACCGACGGCGACCCCTGTGCCGACGGTGCATCCCGACGAAGTGCCCGATACGTCAGCGATATCGGCACAGATGCCGCGTGGGTACCATGCGATGAGCATTGGCATGAGTCTCCAACCGACTCCCGATATCATTCCGACACCGCCGCCGATGCGTGATCAACCAGCGCCGGGTGGCCCGACCCTACCGCCTCCGGTATGTGCGCCACAGCCGCTGATAGCACTCGACGACGTACGTAATGCCCATGGCGGTACAGCCGGTATGCAGTTGCATGCTGCGGCAGCAGCAAGTTTTGCCCTGGTGAGGGCCGAAATCATACAGCGAAGTGGGCGCGATCCACTGGCGCGGCTGGCCGATGCACTACGCTCACCTGAATTCCGTTCATCAAAGCCGGGTGTGGCGCTGATGTCGTGGCATATGGCCGGGCGGGCGATCGATCTTGATGTTGGCGCCGGCTGGCAGCGGCGCGCCGAAGGGCCACGCTGGCGGTTGTTTCTTGGGAATCTGGATGTCACCGAGATCTTCGAGCGTTATGGCTGGCAGCGGATCCCGGATCGAGCCGACTCACCCGAATGGTGGCATTACGAATACCGTGCCGACGGCGTGACCTGGTTCACCGCAATGCGGCAGATCTGGCCGCCGGCCCGGTTGCGTCTGGCATTTCCACAGTTCGATTGGGAAGCGATCGGTTGTGATGGCGGCAGTATACCAATCGGATCCCCTGCCCCTCCGTCCGGCGTGGTGATCTGTGTTGCTGATCTGCCGCGCTTCGGCAGCACGATCGAACAGCTAACCGGCTGCGGCCCACCGCTACGTGTCGGTGAACGAGTCTTCCAGCTCAACAGTACGATTGGCTATGTCGCAGATGGGATGGGCAGAGCATTGCCGGGGTTACATCTTGGGCTACGCGTGCGTCGCTACGATGGAACACAGCCGCGGCAGCTCATTTGTACGCCATTCTGGCTGGGGGGGCGGCATCCACCACCGGGAAGCAGGTGTACGACCGAGATGGCTGACCCGACCGACTTCCTGCCACGGGCGGCAGCCGGGCTGGTGCTGCATGGTACGCCGATTGCCGATGGTGCACCATACCAGTTGCCGCCGCCTGGCCATCCTGGATCCATCAAGGGTGATCTGTCGAGCTACGACCATCCACCAGGGCAATACTGGTCGCCGTATGCCGATGGTGGTGCATACGGTGGTGGAGATGCCCTGGCTGATCTACGAGCCGGCAGCTGCCGTATCTGGGCCGGCTGGCCCTGGTGTTGATATTTCTCCGATGCATTCTGCTTTCGTCATGACACAAAGGAGTAGACCCATGCCATCACTCAACGGACTTTTCACTGCACTGACCTCGTGGCTCCTCAACATTATTGCGGTCGGGGGTGGGTTCTTTCTGCTCATCGATCTTGCCAAGCACATCTTCTCGTCGCCGCGTGATCTGCGGGCTGCCGGGCTGGATGTCGCGGTGTTCGTCATTCTGTTGGTGCTCGCCAGCCAGTCGAACACTATCATTACCTGGGCGACCAGCCAGATCAAGTGACAATCCCTGAGCCGGCACAGCCCTGCAGCAGAGGCTGCGTGTGAGGGTATTTCAGCACACGCAGCTCTGTGGCTGATTGCCGGTAGCTGCAAAGGAGAGCGTGCTATGGAGCCAATGCTTAGTGCACAGGTACCACGAAATCTGCGCATTCATGCGAGTCTGCAGATTGCAGGGATCCGTGTTCCACTCGGCTCATTTGTGATCGCCCTCGGTGCGCTGCTGATCGGAGGGATTGCGATCGTGACGGGTGCCGATCCGGCACCGACAATCCAGCGGCTGACATGTGCGGCAGCGATTGTGATCGGCCTGCGTGAGGCACGTTTCTGGGGGTATGGCAGCGGCACATTGCTGCTTATGCTGTGTACGGCGCTGCTGCGGCCAGGGCAACTTGAACTGAGACCATTGCTTGTTGATCTGCCACCCGAAGCCGCACCAACTGAGGTGCCACAGTTGCGTTGGCACCAAAAACTGGAGGAATAGCATGGACGAACTTCGAACGCTCTTTAGTGTGCGGCTGGCGCGCGGGGCGCTGCTGCGCGCCGATGGGAGTGCGTTCGCCCTGGTTGGCGGCGGGGCACCAGCCTGGGAACTGCTGGCACCGGCCGAGCGAGCCCGGATTGGTGCAGATTACCATCGCATGCTGCTGGCACTCGAAACTCCGCTCGATATCTATTCGATCGATGAACCGCTCGATCCATCGCGTGAACTACAACTCTTGCTGACGCGCCAGAATGCCGCACTTGATACCGGGCACCTGCTGCATGCAGCGGTTCTGGGCGACATTGCGGCTTATCTTGCCGATCTGGCAGGCGAAGCAGCCGCCCGGACGCGCCAGGTGATCTGGGTGTTTGGCAGTGGTCGTGATCATACCGGCACATCACATATGCTGAATATAGATCTTTGGCTGAGTAGTATACGGCGTGAAAGGCATAGTGCTTCCAGCGAGTCGCAGCGCATGCTGCAGCATGCTGCCGAACAGGCACGGCGTTTTGCCGATGCACTTGCCGTGCTTGGTGGCACACCGCCACCGCAGCCACTCGAACCGGAAGCGATTGCATGGCTGTTATACCGCCTTGCTGATCCGATCCGGGCACGCCGCTTCGGCTTGAATGGGCGATTGCTCGAACGCATTCGCCGCCTGGTTGCCGAGCCTGCATCTGCCAAGGAGCCGACCTATGACGCTACGTGATGCCCTTAAGAAGCCGATCATTGAGCCGATGAACGCCGCGCAGATCCCGAGAGGCTTGCGGCTGCACTTCGGTGGAACCACGCTGGCCGATCTGATTGCACCCGAAGGGGTTGATCGCCGGCGTCCGTCGCTTGTGTTAGCCGGCGATAGTGTCATGACCACGCTGCATATAGGAAGCTTCCCGCCGACACTGGCACTGGCCTGGCTCAGCCATCCCGGCCTGGGCTTTGAAACGGCCGGTGTAACAATCCATCAGCGGATCATGCCAGTACCAGACGCGCTGGCGCGCCGGTTGCTGGCAAAGAGTGAGGATGCAGCCCTCGGTACCCTCGCCGGCGATATGCAATCAGGCACCAATCTCGATGTCGATGCGCAGCATGGTATGGCGGCAGCGGCGGCATTACGCCGTGATCTGGCGGCTGGATCCGATCGGCTGGTGAACTACTCGGTAGCGGTGACCATTGCGGCTTCTGATGAAGCTGAAGCAGCCGCACGTGTGGCGCAGTTGCGTGCAGCTGCCGCGCAGCATGGAATCGCCTTGAGCGTGCCGCCGCTCCGCCAGTGGGAAGGGTATCGCAGTGCATTACCGCTCGGCTATGAAGAGCTTGGCCTGGCACACGACAGTAGCGCACGGGCTGCGGCAATGGGTGTGCCGACGGCTGCTCCCGGCCTGATCAGCCGTGGCGGGGCACCGATTGTCTGGGGCGAGCATCCACATACCGGAAGGCCAATCTTCTGGGATCGCTGGGGTGCTACGAATCCGCATGCCCTGGTGATTGCCGAGTCGGGCAGCGGCAAGACATACGCCGTAAGCGGTTTGCTGGCTCAGGAAGCAGCACTTGATGAAGACGCACTGTTGATCCTAGACCCGAAATTTCAGGAGTATCGCCGGCTGGTTATGGCGCTTGGAGGCGCGTATATCTCTCTCTCCCGTACTGCCGGGGTGCATATTAATCCGCTGGAATTGCCGCGCCTCAGTGGCGAACGGGCAGCAACCGTCGCCATTCTCGAAGAGGATCTGCTCGGCCAACGGATCGGCTTCGTCAAGGCGCTGATTATTCGCGAATTGAAGGCGATGGGAACAGCACTTGATGCTATTGACATAACCCTGATCGAGCAGGCGATTCAGGATGCCTATGCAAGCTGTGGTGTGACGAGCGATCCGGCTAGTTTTGATCGGCCGATGCCGACCTTTAGCCTGGTGCAGGCGCAACTGGCAGGGAACACGACGGATCCGGAAGCCCAGCGGCTGGCGCGGGCACTGACGATCTTCACTCGTGGCACCATTGGCGATCTCTTTAACCATCCCTCGAACATCCCTACCGATAATCCGTTACTGGCGCTTGATCTCTCGCCATTGCTGCGCACCCGGGATGAAGCGCTCGAACGGCTCATCCCAGTGATCGTGATGGATTTCTTCGTCTCGACTGCGCTCAGCCGCCCGCCTGGGCGGCGAAGCCACCTGGTGCTTGATGAAGCGCAGGCACTGCTCCGGTCGGAGGCTGGTGCCCGCACCATGCAGACCATTTTTCGGATTGGCCGTTCCCTGCAGTTCAAGGCTACCGTCATCACCCAGAGCCTTGACGATCTTGATGAAAGTGATGAGACACGGGTCTTGATCGAAAACGCCCGCACCAAGCTGATCCTTGGGCTAAACCGCGACTCTTCCGCGATCACACGAGCCGCAACGCTCCTTGGCCTGAATGAAGAAGAAGCTCGCTATCTTGCCGGTTGTCGGCTTGTGCATGGTGTGGGCGCGACGGCGCTCTTGCTGGCCGACGGCCAGCGCACACCGCTGTTGATTCCGATGTGGCCCGAGGCGATCCACCAGTTAATCACCGGCCATAGCGCAACCGAAAAGAGGGCACAGTGATTCTCTATGGGTATCGCATCAACTTTGATGCCTTGTTGGCCCGTATCGTGTACCGCTGGTGGGCGCCACTGCTGCTGTTGCTGATATCTGCTCTGTTGCTGATTGCACTGGCTACCGATACGATCCCACGCTTCTGGCAGGAGCCGGCCGATCTTCGTGTGATCGCCGATTCCGCCACAGTCATTTCGGTTGATGGGCGTGAGTGGCCGCGCCCGATCTACGCCGGCCGGCATACGATCAGCGCAACAGCCAGTGATGGCCGCAGTGCATGGGCTGATATCCAGCTGCGCAGCGGTGAGGTTCTGACGATTACAATGCCGCATGGGTTGGCACCCCCGCAGGTACGCCCAATACCACCCGCAGCCCCCGGCATGCAGATCGACTCTGTCTGGCCGGTAGCATCGGGTTGGCGTGCGACTTACCTGCCCCAACCGCCCGACACGCCGGGTCTTCCGACGCCGACGATTGGTGGCGGGCAGACGATCGCTATCAATGCATGGAGCATGGAGCGCCTGACGACCATTGATGCGTATGCCGGGCGTGCCGACCAGTTATCGGTTGGCGAGCAGATCTTCGAAGCGATCTACCGGCCGTCGCAGCGGCAACTGGAAGATGAGGGAATACTCGAAATTCGTGGTTGGCAGCCTGTGCCACTGCAGATCCCGCTGACGCAGGCACCGAATCTGGTGCGCTTTGCCCCAGATGGCACGACGCTGCTGATCAGCGAGCCGATTGCCGGCGGTGAGCAGGTGAGTGCGATCACGCCTGATGATCGGGTGCCGCTGGTAGCGGTTCCTGGCCGTGCGGTACGCCTCACGTGGCAGCCGCAGGGCGATGGAGTAGTTGTGCATAGTATTGCCGATCAACGGCTATCGCTCACACTGGTACGCCTCAGGTCGTCGATCGCGGTTGTAACGATTGCCGAATATCCGGCGGATACCGCAGCCGGTGCGTTAGTACCACTGACCTGGCGCGACAATACACTGCTCTGGGTTGCGCCAGACGATAGAGGCGTATCGTTGCTGTGGCAGGCCGAGCTGCATCTGCCGATTCCCGAGCGATTGACCCCACTAGAGGCGTTGGCACTGGCGCCGTTGCCGGAAGGAGCACTACGAGTAGCACGGCTTCAGGGGGCAACGATCGAGATCGGGCGTCTGGTGCAGGGTATTGTCATTGGTGAAACCCGCCTGAGTGACATACCACTGACTGCTGATCTTTCCGGATTCTGGCATGGCTCAGAGTTGTTATTACAGGGCGGCGGCCGTGCCTGGCTGGTGTCGATTGATACATAGAGGAAGCTCATGGGAAGCTCTACACACCGTATCGAGATGCTGTTGATCGCCCTGGTATTGTTGATCACCGCTATGCTGGCGATCCAGCCACAGCGATACATGCCGGATGTACGTATCGATCTGGCGTCACTACACGCAGATCCTTCCACACCGGCGATCGCTGCAGGAGCCTTGATCGTTGGTGCCGGCGGCTTGCTCTTCCTGCTGATCCGGCATATGGTTCGCCGCCGATTGCAGGTTCGAACCTGCGCTCCAGTGCAGCGGTGCGCAGTCCTCGTGCCGGTAGCAATCATGCATGGCGTGCGGCGTTTGATGCACGAGCGATCCATACGACTGACAGCACATCAACCGAGGCGGCTCCATCAACAGCTATGGCTTGCCATGTGCGGTGTACACGTGCAGTGCGTTGCAGCATGGCCGCGAACGGCATGGGTCGCCGCTCGGCGGTTGATCTCGGTGGGATGGGCAATTGGTATCGCCGGATATCGGCGTATTGCTGGATCGCTGCGCCGCTGCGGTGCGGCATTGGCCGGGCACATTCGGCATATTCATCATGTGCGCGCTGCAGATCTTCCAATGCCGTCAGCATGCCAGCACAACGATCCATATGTCATGGCACCTCCACCGGTTACAGTGCCTGATCTTGTACTATCGGCCGAGGCTGCAGCAACTGCCCTTGCCGCAGCCTGGCGCACTCTGGAGCTACGCGGGCGCCTTACGGCGCTCGATGTGCGGCGTGGTGGCCGAGTGCTGGCGCATATCGAGCCGGCTCCCGGCGATGAGGCGGCGCTCACACTATTGCCCGGCACTCTTGCGAATAGTGGGCATGCGGCCCGTTGGCATCGAAGCATCCTGCAGTTGACGTCCGGTGTTCCGGGTGCGGCATGTCGTGATCTTCTGCTGGCTCCCCTGCTCGATCATCCGCAGCAACACAATGGTCGCCGGTTTGTCGCGTTGAGCTGGCCGACGGTCAGTGGGATTGAGCGCCGCCATCTGATTCTCACCGGTACGCATGCGGTCGATGTGCTGCATTCCGTGCTGATCGGCATGCTGTATAGCATGCCACCTGATGATCTGGCCTTGAGTGTTGTCGGCGATCCGGCCATCGCAGCCATCTACCGCACGACACCCCACTGGGTCGAGGCACCCGAATCAGCAGCAGCTACACTCGAAACATTACATCGCTGCCTGCGCCGGCCACACGGGCGAAGCGCAGTTCGCCCGCTGGTATGTGTGTTGATCGATCCGGATGCCGCGACGCTGGCAGCATGTCTGGCTATCATTCCGCGTATCGGTTCAGCTTCCCTCCATCTCTTCCTCGTCTGCCGTACACCGCGGGCTGCCCTGGCGCAGATCGATGCGATCCGGCTGCAACTCAACGAACAGCGGCGATTGCCACACGCCGAACTGCGGATCGGCTCGCTGCGCAGCACCGGCCATGTGCGCCGGCTTGATCATGCGGCAGCCGTGTCGCTGGCGGCGGCCTTGCCACCCGTAGCCGATCTCCCGTTGCGTCCGGTCGTGTGGCAGGTTCCAGTCCCGATGCTTCCCACGGAAACCAGTATGCCAGCTGATCTGTTGGCACAGCTGGTTGCGGCTCTTGTTCCGGCTACTGCCCCGCAGCTTCGCTGGCCGGTCGGGCCGGCCGGCATCACACCGGCAATACTTGCTGCACTGGTTGATGGATTATGCCAGGCACCCGGGATTGTCGCGGCAACACCGGCCGGTGTGACCCGGCGGCGCTTAGCGGCGCTTCTTGCACCCGAGCATCGCCATGCCGCCGCACTTCTTTTCGATTGGTTCGATGCTGCCGGTGTGCTGGTGCCGCCCCGAAGCGAGGAATTACGGCTGCGCGAACCACGCATGCTTTGTTCCCATGATCGGCATTGGATTGCCGACCAGCTCAGTTGCACACCACTGCCAACCAGAGAGGCACAATGAACAGTACATCTTCGAGTGCACCAGCGCGTGGTGAACGCCCACCGCAGCCGGATCTGGCCGTCTATCTGCTGCGCGGCGGTTTTCTGATCTGCCTTGGGCTGGTTGTTGGTCAACCCTGGTTACAGCAACTACCAGCCACCGATCTATTGTTGGCCATAACGCAGCCGACGGCGGGTATCTGGAGCCTTGTGGGGTTGGGAGTGCAGACCCTTGTACAGCATCCGGCAGTTGTAGCTGCCGCATGGGTTGGCGCAACTGCCGGCATGCTGTTGCTCCTCGGCGAACTGTTCCTGGCACTGCTGGTGCTGCCGATCCACCAATTGCGGCAGCGCTGGCTGCGTTTCAGCTATTTACGCATCAGCCTGCCGCCGGCCGGTGAGCGCCCGGCGATGAGTGTACCACCGGCACCCGATCGCCTGTTTCGCGCCCTCCATGCCGCCCTTGGCAATCGCTGGGTTACTCTGTTGCTCTGGTGTGACGGCGATCGAAGTGTGGAATATGGCTTGCGGGTACCGCAGGCTGTCGCAGGGCGCTGGATGCCGCGATTGCGGGCGGCGATTCGGAGCATTCTGCCCGATGCACGGATCGAACCGCTTGCCGATCCACTCGAACAAGTGCTTCAATCCGGCCGGATCCTTGCCCTGCGCGATTACACATTGGCATTGCCGCCCCATTATCCATTGCGGCCGGCATTGAGCGCTGCCGACGCCGAGATTAGCGGCCTGCTGGCCGCACTACGCCCGCCAGTGGGTGTCGTACATGTCGAGCTTCAGGTCGCACTGCGCCCGATCAGTTCGGCGCATTGGCGGCTTGATCGCGGTTGGCGTGGACGTGCCATGGCACTTCGCCTGCAATTGCAACGCCATGCCGATTATACGCTGCCGAGTGATCTTGCAGCGATTGATGCCCGCCTGGCAAGCACACCCTTCGACGTTGTCGTATGCGCGGTCGTGGTTGCCGAGGTAGTTGATGCGGCGCATGAAACGCTGGCCGCCCTCGATGCCGCGCTTGCCGGTAGCACCTGGCGCACCGCCGGCCGGGTACAACAGTTCATCCCCCACACAACCCGCATGCAACCCACGCACGCCGGCCGTTACCATTCGGCCGTCCATACCATCCGGCCACCACTGGTACCACGGCTCTTGCTGCCGGCTAACCTTTGGCGTACGGCCGATATCCTCAGTTCAGCCGAGCTTGCCGCCTTGATCGGCATCCCCGGTGCGGCACTCGATCGACTGGTTGATCGGATGTCCAATCGGATCCTGCCGGCCCCGCCCCATGCCTTTGCTGCGGCGGCCGATCGTATCATCCTCGGTGACGCAGTACGCGACGATGGAAGCCATGCGCCGGTCGGCCCGACGCTCGATGATCTACGCCAGATTCTGCACCTGACGGCCGGCATGGGTGCGGGGAAGAGTCGCCTGCTTGCCAATCTCTGCCGGCAGTTCATTGCTACCGGCTTTACCCTGATCGACGGAAAGGGTGATGACCGCGATGGCAGCCTGGTGGCGACGGTACGTGCCTTGTTGCCGCCCGCAGACGAACGCCGCCTCATCCTGTTTGATCCAC
>CALLZL010000350.1 GCA_937859575.1 uncultured Chloroflexota bacterium | reverse complement strand
ATCCGGCCCCAGTCCGACACCCAGGAACAGACCGGCACCGCGCGCATCGCCAATAATCGGATGGCGGCTATGCAACTCGCGCAACCCGGCGATCAGGTATCCGCCGACGCGCAAAGCCCGCGCCTGCAACGCTTCGTCGCGGATCACATCAAGCACCGCCAGGCCTACCGCACACGACACCGGATTGCCGCCGAAGGTACTGAAAAACTCCATGCCGTTATCGAAGGCATCCGCGATTTCAGGAGTCGTCACCACTGCTGCGAGTGGGAAGGCATTGCCGATCGGCTTGCCGAGCACGACAACATCCGGCACGACCGATTGCATTTCGAAGCCCCAGAAGTGGCTGCCGAGCCGGCCGAAGCCGACCTGCACTTCATCGGCGATGCACAACCCGCCGGCGGCACGCACATGGCGATAGACCTCCGCGAGGTATCCGGGCGGCAGCACAATTTGCCCGCCAACACTAGGGAGCGACTCGGCAATGAAGCCGGCCGGCCTGCGCCCGGTTGCCTGGATCTCATCAATACACGCGGCAACATGCGCCGCATACTTCGGCCCGGCCTGCGGGTCATCACGGCGATACAACCCACGATAATCATCGGGAATCGGCGCAACATGCACCCATGGCCGGCGTCCGGTTCCGCCCGGCCCATCAAACTTATACGGGCTGATATCGATCAACGAGGTTGTGTGGCCATGGTAGGCGGCATCAAGTACGATCATATCGCGCTGGCCGGTTGCGGCGCGTGCCAACCGCAGCGCCAGTTCGTTGGCCTCGCTGGCCGAATTGACGAAGAAGCAGACCCTGAGAGGTTGTGGCATCAGCGCCGTAAGGCGTTCGGCATAACGAATAATATTGTCGTGCAGATAACGCGTATTGGTGTTCAACAATGCCAGCTGAGCCTGAGCGGCGGCAACGACACGCGGATGGCTATGGCCGACATGCGGCACATTATTGTAGATATCGAGATAGGCGCGACCGGTTTCATCGTACAGATACTGCATCCAGCCGCGCACAATCTTGAGCGGCCGGCTGTACGAAATGCTCAGATTACGGCCAATACGCGCCCGGCGCTCGGCAAGTGTGGTGTCGCGATCCGGCTCGGGCAGCGGAAAGCGATCGGCAGGGATGCCAAGCATACCGGTTGGATCGGGCGAGAGCGCCAGCCAGACGGGTCGCTGGCTGGCGTATGCAACGCCAGGGAAATCACGCCCGAGGTCGAGCAGATCAAGAATGATCTGGAAGTGCAGATGTGGCGGCCAGTCGCCGTTGATCGGTGGCGCACCGATTGCACCGATCCGTTCACCGGCCGCCACCCGCTGCCCCTCGCGAACCAGTGTCAGCGTCGCTTCGCTCAGGTGGCCATACAGAGTATAAAAGCTATCCCCGTCATCGGTGGCATGTTCGAGGATCACAAGCGGGCCGTAGTCGAGTGCGGCAGCATTATTAGCGACACAGACAACCGTGCCGGCCAGCGGTGCATAGATCGGCTCACCGGCAGCGACAAACAGATCGATACCCAGGTGAACCGTGCGTCGCTCGTCGGTCGGCCGCTCGCCGCCGGCAAAGGCGGTGCTCTGATAGATCAGGCGGGCCTCGTTATAGCGGCCGATGGCATAGGTTGCAGCACCTGCCGCCATGCGTTCGGCAATGCGTGCCGTGAGGGCCGGCCGGGCGGCGGCGGCCGGATCGCCACCCAGCATGAGGCTGGCGGCACTCAGATCGAGGGTGACACTCGTCGCTGCCGCCAGATCATACCCCAGCACCGGGGCAAATGTGCCGCTATGGGCCGCCAGCCAGGCAGTGATCCGCTCGCCGGCCGGGATCGGCGGCATACCGCAGGCGGCGCGTAGCCGGTAGTGTGCCAGGCGTGGATGTATGCGCATCAGCAGTTCGAGTGCCGCCCAGGCCGGCGCTTCGCTCACGGTGATATAAGGATCATCTGGTTCGGCGAGCTTGCGTTGCGCCGAATTGGCAACACTCACCGCCAGGCGCATGCGAATAAGCGGAAAGATCAGGGCGATCTCAGCTGCCGTGAGCGGGTATTCGGCATGGTAGCCGGCTACCAGCGGGAGTATCGCGGCCATAGGATCGGGCGCACCAAGCAATGCATAGGCGGCCGCAATCGCAACCTCGCAGACCGTCTGGCTGCGCAGCATGTCGCCGAAATCGATCAGGCCGCTGATCGTGCGCGGCCATGTTGTGGCATCACTCACCAGCAGATTGTAATCGTTGGCATCGTTGTAGATCACACTGCGGCGCAGGGTGGGCAGCACTGGAACAACCTCGGCCTCGTAGTCGGCCAGTATCGCCGCCACCAGTGCCCGCCGCCGCGGATCCGTAATCGCATCGAGCACACCCTTGATCCAGCCGGCGTGTGCCAGATCCCATTTCAACAAACGTTCGGCAGCCGGATGATCGAAATCGGCCAGTGCTGCATCAAGCTGGCCGAGCAACCGGCCTGTTGCTTCACACAACTCGGGAGAACGCGGATTTACCTCGGCCAGCGGCGTACCGGGCAGATAGTCGAGCAGCCAGGCACATCGGGTTGTACCATCGGAAAGGGTCAGGAGCGTTGTCGTTGCACCGGCCGGGGTTCGGCGAATATGCGGCAGCGGAGCATCCGGCAGGCGTTGTGAAAGATGTTCGATCGCGGCGATCTGCATGTCGATCAATGCTGTGGCCGTGCCGGCATGCATGATCTTGAGCACATACGCAGCACCATCGGTCGTATGCAACTGGAAATTATGGTCGTATTCCCCCGGCAGGGCGTGTGCCGTCACCTGCAGGCCATAGGCATCATAGGCAAGCTGCTCGGCACAGGCGGTATCAATCGGCAGCGCGGCCATCCCCCCTCCTTCGGCAAAACTACAGATACACACCCGTCGGCGGCGTGATTGTCTCGTCGGCGACAAGCCGCAGCAGATACTGACCATACTCGTTCTTGGCCAGCCCCTGGGCGATCCGGCGCAACTGGTCGGCAGAGATCCAGCCACGCAGATAGGCGATCTCCTCCGGGCAGGCGATCATCAACCCCTGGCGGTGTTCGACAGCCTGGACATAGTTGCTGGCTTCGAGCAGCGATTCGTGGGTACCGGCATCAAGCCAGGCGACACCGCGACCGAGCAGATCGACACGCAGCCGGCCCTGTTCGAGATACAACCGGTTCAGATCGGTGATCTCATATTCGTTACGCCCCGACGGGCGCACCTTATGCGCCATTGCCGCAACATCCCCGTCGTAAAAGTAAAGACCTGGCACAGCATAGCGCGAACGTGGTTTGGCTGGTTTCTCTTCGATGCTCACGGCCCGCCCCTGATCATCAAATTCGACGATTCCATACCGTTCAGGGTCGCGCACGGCATAGGCGAACACCAGCGCACCATCGTTCAACTGCGCCGCACGCTGTACCGTCTGTGCCATACCACCGCCGTAAAAGATATTATCGCCCAGGATCAGGCACACCGGCTGCTTGGCGACAAACTCTTCGCCGATGATGAATGCCTGCGCCAGGCCGCGTGGCTCGGGCTGCACCGCAAAGCTAAACTGCACCCCCCACTGGCTGCCGTCGCCAAGCAGGCGCTTGAAACCGGGCTGATCCTCGGGGGTAGTAATGATCAGGATCTCGCGGATGCCGGCCAATAGCAGAACCGACAGCGGATAGTAGATCATCGGCTTATTGTATACCGGCAGAAGCTGCTTACTTGTCGAGAGGGTCAGCGGGTGCAGGCGGGTTCCGGCGCCGCCGGCCAGAATAATTTCCTTCACAGAAACCTCCATCGTGTCGATCCATCAGTGTGCCGCAATCGTTCACAGAATACGCATAAAGGCAGATTTTGTCGATTCTTCGCAACAGTTGCTTGATCTTCTATAATGAGGCAGGCGTACAAGTGGTGCGCCGGCACAGAGAGGTGAGCCATGATCCAGACACCCGATATTGATCGACCGCCGCGTGCATTGATCGACGGCCTGGCGGCGATTGGCAGCGCCACGGCGAGCGGCGAATTGAGCCGGCTGGGGGTCCGGAATCCACATATGATCGGGCCGGTAGCCTGGACACACGGCAAGACGATTGTCGGGCCGGCATTGACGCTCCAGTTTATGCCGAAACGTGAGGATCTCTACGGCGTTGATGAATATGCGGATCCGGAACGCCAGTTGCATCGCCATGTGCTATACCATACCCAACCCGGCGATATTGTCGTCGTTGATGCCCGTGGCGATATGTCGAGCGGCGTATTTGGCGAAATGATGCTGACCTACTTTATGGGCCGTGGTGGTGCCGGTGTAGTGATCGACGGGTGTATTCGCGATTACCCGAAGGCCAAAGATCTGGGAATCGGTCTCTGGCTGCGTGGCGTTACCCCAAATTTCCATACCCAGACCAATATCATGCCGTTTGCGGTGAATGCCCCAATAGCCTGCGGCGGGGTGCTGGTGATGCCGGGCGACATTATTGTTGCCGACGACGACGGGGTGGTGGTGGGGCCGATCAAGCTGGCTCCCGAGCTGCTCGCCAAGGCCAGCGAACACCACGATTGGGAAGAATTCTCACGCTTGAAGCTGGCCCAAGGCGGCGATCTGCGTAAATACTATCCGCTCTCGGAAGCAGCACGTGCCGAATACGAAACCTGGCGTAGTACACAGGCGTGATACCCGCCGGATCACGCACCGAAGCGCGGTATGCACCCGATGCCGGGCGGCAGAGCAGCTGTCGACCATCAGAAGGAGAATCCAATGGAAGAACAGATCGATGCCGGCACTACTATCGGCCTGGTGACATTAAGTGTGGCGGATCTGGCCGGTTCGCTTGAGTATTACACGCGGCGTATCGGGCTACGGTTGCTCGAACAGCACGCTACCGCTGCGACGCTGGGTGCCGGCACTCAACCATTACTACGGCTTGTCGAACAGCCGGGGGCACGGCTGGTGCGGCGAGCCACCGGGCTGTATCACTTTGCCCTGCGGCTACCGACCCGGCGTGACCTGGCGCGCATGATCCGCCATCTCGTCGACCTCAACACGCCAATTGGCGGCGCATCGGATCACCTGGTGAGCGAAGCGCTCTATCTTTCGGATATCGACGGCCATGGGATCGAGATCTACCGCGATCGCGATCGCAGCGCCTGGTATGATGCCCAGGGGCGCTTTCAGATGGATACCCGACCGCTTGATGTGCCGGGAGTCATGGCTGAGCTGACCGAAGACGAACCGGCGTGGAACGGCCTGCCCGAGGCTACCGACATGGGGCATATCCACCTGCAGGTCGCCGATGTTGCTGCGGCACGGCAGTTCTATACCGAAGTGCTCGGCTTCCAGCACATGACCGATTACCCATCGGCCAGTTTTGTCAGTGCCGGCGGCTATCATCATCATATCGGCATGAACCGCCGGGCGAGTGCCGGCCCTGCCCCCCCACCCGACAACCCGGCGCGCCTGATCAGCTCCGAGATCGCCTTTCCCCCGGCGGCCGCTTGCCAATCGGGCATCCGGCACCGTCACGCCGCCGGAGTCGCAGCCGAACCGGTTGGTGACGGTTGGGCGATCCTCGATCCGTCGTTGAATCGTGTCATTGTTCGTGCAATAGCAACAGGCTGACAATGGCAGTGCAACGCCAATTTGCGTTTCTGCTGATACTTCTGGCGCTGACGGCAACACTACCGGTAGCGGCGCAGGAGCCGGGCGTCCCGGCGGCGATTCGGATCATCGCCAGTGATACCGCCAACCTTCCTGCGGTATCGTTGCAAGTACGCGCAACCAATGTCGCCGGTGATCCGCTGGCTACCAGCCCGGAATATCTGGTGATCGCCGGGGATCGCCTGGTGCCGGTTGATGTCGAACCCGGCCGGAATCCGGTTGCCGTGGCACTTGTGGTTGATCAGAGCATGCGCATGAGTGATCGTGGTACAACCCGCTATACCACGCGCTTCGACGATCTACGGCCACTGGCCGGCGAACTGGTGAGCATGCTGCAAGCCGAGCCCAACCAGTATGTTAGTCTGGTCGCCTTTGCCGAGACACTCCAGGCCGGCCGGAGCCTGCCGCTAACCTACGATCTCGGCATGGTCGAGAATATTATCAATCAGGCGGATCCTCAGGTGCCGTTTGAGGCTGCCCCATTACCTGCCGAGGCGCAAGCCCCGGCGGCATATGCCCTTGAAGCCGCGCTACGCGAAGGTCTGCGCCAGCTCGATACGGCACCGGCCGATGCCATGCCGGCCCTGGTGCTATTTGCTGCCGGTGATGCAACACAGCAGATCAATACTGCCGAACTGCAGATCCAGATCGCTGCTGCGGCCGCCCGTCAGCGCCCGGTACGGATGCTCCTGATCGGGTTTGGATCCGCCGATGAAGCTGCCTCAGCGCGGTTTCCTGCCGCGCCGCATACCTTGCAGGATCTTGCTGAGGCCCTTGGCGCAACATTCATGGCGGTTGGCGCTCAGCCATTGGCACCTGGTGAACGGCAGGCCATTCGTGATCGCTTTGCAGCGCTGGTCGATTATGGGCGGTTCGACACGCTGCGTCTGACGCTGCCGGAGCTGCCGGCCGAGCCATTGCGGTTGCGGGTGCGTGCTGCCGCCGGAAGTGCCGAAGATTCACTGCTGATCGATCCGGGGCCGATCGCACCACAATTCAATGTGCAGATCGACCCGGTCATTCTGGATGGGCCGGTCGAATTCTCGATTCGAATCGTCTCGCAGCAGGCACCGATCCGCGAGGTGGTCTATCTGATCGACAACCGGCCGGTGCAACAGCAACCAATCACCAACGCACCGGAGTTTGCCCTGCAACTCGATACAAGCGATCCCGAATTTCAGCGCCGATTTCCGCCCGGCGAATACCGCCTGAGTGCCAGTGCCACCAATGCCGCCGGCCTCTCGAGTCATAGCGCACAAGAGATCATGATCACTGTTGTGGCACCGGTACATCGCGAGAGTTCCGGCACATCCGGCTGGCTGATCACCATTGCCGTGCTGGCATTGGGCGCACTCCTTACCGGTAGTCTTGCGCTCTGGCGTACCATGCAGCGCACAGCGGCGGAACCCCAACCCATCCAACCAGCGGCGGCCGCACCGGCTACTGTGATCCTGCCACCGGCCCACGAACCCGCCACTGTCCTTTCATCACGCTGGGCGCTTGAGATATCGGGGGATGCGCCCGATTCGCGGCAGGTGATGTTGCCTGCTCGACCGCGCATCTATATTGGGCGACCATCAACCGAAGCACCCTCGGATATCGAAATCAACCACCGCCAGGTTTCGCGGCAGCACCTTGAACTGGCCTACGATGCAGCCGGCGATACCTGGCGGCTGCTGGTACGCGAAACCGGCAACGGTACCTTCTTTGGTATGCACCGTGAGCCGCTGGCACCAACGACCGAGCGGGTGCTGCATCCCAACGACCTGATCTGGCTCGGCCAGGTTGTGCTGGTGAAGTTCTACCGCAAAGGGTAGCTGCGCAATAAAGGAAAGAGGCACCCTATGGACCGACTGGCGAGAGTGCTTGTGCTTGGCCTGTTTCTGGTGGCGTGCGGCACTACACCGGCGGCGGCCCCCACTGCTGATGTAACAACCGACACGACAGCCATGCCACTTGCCGAAGCGCGGCAGATCGGAAGAGCGTCGTGTAGGGA
>CALLZL010000349.1 GCA_937859575.1 uncultured Chloroflexota bacterium | reverse complement strand
ATCTTGCGCACATGCGGGCAGGACGCCCGCGCTCCCAGGATGCGGATGGCTCAAGGTTGCCGCACCTGGCTATAGAGTTCAGGAGTCGAGCAAGCCGAAAGTACGCGCCCTGGCCAGTACGGCAGAGCGGCTGTGCGCATCGAGCTTCCCATAGACACTCTTGAGTTGGGTTTTGACGGTATTGACCGAGACGATTAAGCGGGCTGCGATTTCGCTGCTCGATAGCCCGGCCGCCAGTAGTTGCAACACTTCAAGTTCACGGGGAGTGAGTGGTTCGGCAAGCAGTTGCGGTACTGGTAGCGCAGTTCGCTCGTGTGGCGATGGGGCTGCGGCGGCGCTGTTGGCCAGCAGAATCCGCAGCCGGGCGATTTCATGGCGTGGCGTACCGGCAGCCTGCCACTCGGCAATAATTCGACCGATCAATGGATCGAGTTGCGGGCCCATATCACGTAGCACCCGGATCGATCCGGCAGGCAGAATCAAGCGGCATGCCTGTTCGAGATCGCTGTGGGCAGCGGCCTGATTGCCAGCTTGCTGGTAGGCTGTGGCGCGTAGCACCAGAACCTCGGCCAGGCGTGCCGGGCTTGATTCGCTGACGGCAAACTCGGCCAGACGCGCCAATACCGCGAAGACCGGTTCTGGTTGGCCGAGCGCCAGGGAGATCCGCACATACGCCAGATGAAGTGCCCGCTGGTGATTGCGGCCATCATGACTCGCCGGGCGCCAATCGGCCTGGGGGTCATAGGTCGCCAGCCATGCGGCGGGGGTTCGTTGATCGCCCTGCATGAGTTGCAGCTCGGCTCGGCGTGCTTCGAGCAGATGAACATGATCGATCAGGCCGGCCGCGACGGCACTAGCCTGGGCTTCATCGATGAGCGCGATGGCCTGTGCTGGGGCTGCCTGTGCCTGCCGCACGAGTGCGAGGGTACTGAGTGTCATGACGAGCGGGGTATGCTGTGTGCCGGCTTGTGCCAGGTCAACTGCCCTGGCGAGATACTCCTCTGCTTCGGCGAGCCGATTCCGCTCGTAGGCCAGCACACCGAGCAGCCGATACGCCCCCAGTGCGGTTGGCAGTGGGCGCATGGCATCACCGCCGCTCAGGGCAACTGCCTGCTGCAGCAACTGCTCGGCGGTATCGAGATCGGCATGCTGCTCGCGCAGTAATGCCCGGTTGACGAGCGACATCACGGCGGCACGGGCATTGCCGTGGGCCCGCCCAAGCAGGGTCGCTTCGGCATAGATCCGTTCGGCGGCGGCGGCGTCAACCTCATTCAGCGCATTGCCGAGCATGAAGGTCAGGATCGCACGGCCGAACCCATCATCGGCTGGAAGCTGCGCCAGTGCTTCTTTACAGCGTGCCGCCGCCGATTGATATTGGCCGGCAGTAATCGCCAGGTGTGCCCGCGTGGCAGCTATTTCGGCACGTACGCCGGGCATGGCTGGTTCTGTGTTGGCTAGCCCTTCCTCCGCTCTGTGCAACCATGTTTCGACCAGTGCTACCGTCTGGCGCGAACGCATCAGTCGTCGGGCATACACCAGGCTGAGGAGCGGGTAATGCTGAATGATGGTATCGGGTAGAGCGGTAAGCCAGCGATCGATCTGTGCCGCCTCGCCGCGTGCCAAGGCTCGTAACAGATCGCGCTGCAGCAGGATGCGTGCTGCATCATTCGGCTGGTCGGCGGCCAGATAGTGGCGAATAGCATCATCGGTCATGGCGTGCTGTTCGAACCATGCCGCTGCCCGGCGATGCAGGATGAGATGCTGCTCGTGTGGCTCGCGCTGCATTCGATGGCGCAGCACATCACGCAACAGATGATGATAGCGAAACCAGTGCCGTGTTGTGTCGAGCGGTATCAAGAGCAAATTAGCACGTTCGAGCTGATCAAGCACAAGCTGGCTATAACTATCGCCGGTAGCCGGTTGCCCGGCATGCGGATCGTGCAATCCAAGGACGGCATCACACAACGAGCCGCACAACCGATCAAGGATCGCCGTCTGCAACATGAATGCCACCAGATGCTGCGGCTGTTGTTGCAGCACCTCATCAAGCAGATAGTCGAGCACATGCCGATGGCTCCCGTTGAATGCAGCCAGAAACCCCGCCACATCCGGCTGATCGCGTAACACCAGAGCGGCCAGCTGAAGGCCGGCAGCCCACCCTTCAGTGCGCTCGTCGAGGAGCGCCAGTTGCGTATCGTTCAGCGATAAGCCGATCGCATCACGCAGAAAGGCTGCTGTCTCGATTGGGGTAAAACGCAGATCCGTCGCACGCAGTTCGTGGACTGCCCCACGGACACGCAGCCGGGCGAGCGGCAGTGGTGGATCAACCCGGCCGGCGATAACCAGGCACAGATATGATGGTATGTGTTCAATAAGGTAGGCAAGTGCTCGATGAATTGCCGGATCGCTGATGACATGGTAGTCGTCAATGATGAGGATGGCATGTGCAGCAGCCGGGTGTGCCTGTTGTGCGGCAGCCACATTCAGGATCTGCGCCACCACCGCTTCGCCGCTCAGGGGGTGGATTCCGCGCAAGATCGGGCGCAGGGCGTGGTCGAGCCCCGGCAGGATCGGGGCCAGCGCCCTGGCCAGGTACCGCCAGAAGTATTGAGGGTCATTATCATCCGGATCAAGCGTAAGCCAGCCAACTCGTACTGCGGCAGGGAGGGTTGCACACCACTCGGCCAGCAATGCGCTTTTCCCCGAGCCGGCGGGGGGGGCAAGCAACACCCGCCGATACTTCCACGCCTCTTGCAGGCGTACCAGCAGCTGCGGACGTGCTATCGCGTTATGATGTCGTGCCGGAACAAAGAGTGTGGTCTGGAGGAGGGTTATGCCGGATGTACCATCTTCCACGTCGCGGTGCTCTCTTTGTGGGAAAGGCGGCAGGGTTCCTATGCGTCTGCCTGCTCGAACCCACTGCAATCGCCTAACGAGCAATCTGTTGCCGAGATTATAGCATTGTAGTACCGCTACGCAACATGGGTTGCCGGTTGAGATGGCGTGCGGTCGTTTACAGGATGATTGACGCATGCGCGGCCACGGCGTACAATCGCGGCAACGCTTGCGACAGTGGGCGAATCAATCTTGAGCTGCGCCATGGAAACACGAGGGTATCAGTTGCCACATGTTCACCATGTTACCCTGATCGGCACCCGTGATGGGCTTTATTGCTGCCGGGGGGCTACTGCCTGTTCTCATCACCTGCGCGGAATGTCGATCTTTGCCATCGCCGTACAGCAACCCGATGGGTATCTGCTGGTAGCGGCCCATGACGCCACCGGGCCGTCGATCTGGCGGTCGCGTGATGGCGGCAGGCATTGGCAGCGGTTACCGAGCCGGCCGGCTTTTACCGATCAGCGCTGTGTGCGGCAGATCTGGCAGCTCCAGGTCGGGCATCCGAAGCATCCTGGTGAGCTCTGGGCAGGTACTGGCGAGGCCGGCCTGTTTCGCTCGGTCGATGCCGGCCATAGCTGGCAGGGTGTTGCCGGCCTGAATGATCATCCAACCCGTGCAACATGGGATGCTGGTGGTGGTGGTTTGATCCTGCATTCGATTCTGATCGACCCACACAACCCGGCGCGGTTGTTTGTCGGTATTTCGGCCGGCGGCGTGTATCGTTCGGATGATGATGCGGATAGCTGGCAGGCGATCAATCGGGGGATGCGCCCTGATCCACGCCCGGAAGCCTGTGCCGCTTCCGGCCAATGCCCACATAAGATCCTGCTGCATCCAACCCAACCCGGGTTACTCTATCAGCAAGGGCATTGCGGTGTCTACCGCTCGATAGATTATGGCGATAGCTGGCATGATATTTCGGCCGGCTTACCTTCTTCCTTTGGCTGGCCATTGGCGATCCATCCTCACAACCCCGAGCTGCTGTATGTTGTGCCGCATATCTCGGATAAACAGCGCCGTACCACCGAAGACCGGCTGGCGGTCTGGTGCAGCGACAATGCCGGTACGACATGGCAGCGCCTCACACATGGGTTGCCGACAACGCCCGCACTCTGCCTGCGCGAAAGCCTGACACTCGCAGTCGATGATCCTTCGACGATCTATCTCGGCACAACCGATGGCCGGGTATTCTGTAGCCGCGATCAGGGTGAGAGTTGGGTTATGTTTCTTAGTGGCTTGCCGGCGGTGCAGGTGATTACGACGATCACGGAACCATAATCGTCGTTGGATTCTCAGGCGGTTCGCTGCCCGGCGGCAGGTAGCGTACTTCGAGGAGCGGCAAGCGCAGGAAGTGCAATCGGGCAAAAAGCCCATGCAGCGCGGCCTGATCGGCAAGCCGGCCGTGAATCAATAACTCGCCCGGTGCACATATCTCGACCACGAGATCGCCAAACCAGCCTTCGAGCAGCGGCCCGAGTTCACCCCGTACACGCACCAGATAATAGCCACCGGTATCGCTTCGGCTTTGCTCCATACAGCCCGCCTTCGGTCTTGTTCCTGCATGTAGGAACGTGTCGCGCATGTATGAGCATAGACAGTTACCCATATTGCTGCATCACCCGTTTTGGGTGACATGACCGCCGATCTATTCACCATCAATATATGCGGCATACCACGCAGCAATTGTCGGCGTATGCAGGGCCGCCCATGCCCGGTAGACCATATCGACATACTGTTTCGCAATGGCGGTGCGTTGTGTGGGTGTCGGTGCCGCAACGATATCGGCGATGGTAAGGCTGCTGCTGAAGTCGGGGGGTGCAAGCCAGGTATAACGGCCATGGCGCGAACTGCCGCGCTGATGCAGGGTTTCCTGGCGCAGCCAGAGTGCGCGTTTGATGGCTACTCCATGCACCAGCACGCCATGAAGCGTCAGCAGGTGGACGGCCACCGACTGGATCGATTGTGGCGAAGGCGTGCCGGGATGTTGGGTGGCATAGGCATCTACCAGCAGTTGGGCATGCGCCGCCGGTGCCAGCGGCGGTTCGCCGCCGTTATACAGTGTGGTGTACAGCGCCCAGCATGCCGGTGACGCACCAATATAGCGGTGGGTTGGCCCATCGGCCGGTGCCAGCTGTGCCTGGCAACCGGGGCATAGGGTATGTGTCGCAGTCATCGGGTTGGCTCCGTGCTATACTTGGCGGCAGTGTTGCCGGATGAAGTGTAAGGCATTGTGCACCGATGAACATGCACGCGGGGGAAGTCGCTATCGATGCCGCACTGGTGGCGCGACTAGTGGCCGCTCAGCTGCCACACCTGGCAACTCAGCCGATCCAGGCGGTGCATTCAATCGGAACCGTCAATGCAATCTATCGGCTTGGCGACGAACTGTGTGTGCGCTTACCACGGCTTGCTGCCTGGGCAGCGGATCTTGAGCGTGAACAAGCCTGGCTGCCGTACCTTGCACCCCACCTCTCACTGCGCATTCCCACGCCCTTAGCGAGGGGCGAGCCCTCCGACGAATACCCCTTCCCCTGGGCGATCTATCGCTGGATCGACGGCCGGCCATACCACGATGACCTGATTGCCGATGAGCGTCGTGCGGCTGTTGATCTGGCACAGTTTGTGATCGAGTTGCGCCGCATCGACCCGCGTGGCGCACCGGCCGGAGGGCGTCGCCCGCTCAATGAGCTGGATGCCCAGACCCGTACGGCACTAGCGGATTCACAGTCGCTGATCGACACGCCTGCGGCACTGGCGGTGTGGCGATACCTGCTGGCTACGCCGGCCTGGCATGGAACACCGGTCTGGATCCATGCCGATCTGCTGCGCCCCAACCTGCTGGTTGAATCCGGCCGGTTGTATGCCGTGATCGATTTTGGCGGCGCGGGTGTCGGCGATCCGGCCGCCGATGTGATTGCCGCATGGAGCGTCTTCGGGCCAGCCGGGCGGGCTGCCTTCCGCACGGCGCTTGGTGTCGATGATCCGACATGGCACCGTGCATGCGGCTATGCATTACACCAGGCTGCACTGATTATTCCATATTATAGCGAAACAAACCCGGCGTTTGTCGCGTTGGCACGGCGCACCATTGCACAGATTCTCAGCGACCCGTGGTGAGTAGCTCCGTCGCCGGCCACCTCTGGCGGGTAACCGCCCGATCCGCCGAGAAATCCTTCGCCGCACACTGGCTCAGGATGACACACAGAGCCCTGCAGGCGTACCCGACGCGAACGTGTTCACCCACTCGTCACGAGCACGCCTATGTCTGCTCGCGCTATCCGGGCAAACCACCAACCCCTCTCCAGGTAGTACAATAGATCTGGCGCAGTATCATCGGTGCTGCATATAGGTACGAGCTACGGATGCGCTTTGGCAGCATATGCTGGATGATGAAAGGATACCGAGAGACGATGAACGAACAAGATCCACTGCCTTTTCTCCATATAGACGGCCATCGCGTATGGCAGATGCCCGAACTCACGAGCCTGCGCAAGCTGATGCCGCGTGCGACCTTCTGGCCGTTTCCTTCGGCCGAGAGTGCGCCGGCGCGGCTTCCCGAGCAATCGCCACTGGTTCGGGTCATCAATGGTGATTGGGAATTCCGCCTGTTCGACAGCCCTGCCGAGGTGACGCCGGCAGCATTGGCAGCGGAAGGATGGAGCCGGCTGGCGGTGCCGGGAAACTGGACCATGCAGCTGCGCAATGAGGCGTATAGTGGTGAATCATTCTTTCGGCCACACTACACCAACATCCAGATGCCATTCGCCGATGTCTTCCCGCATGTGCCCGAATTCATTGCAACCGGTGTCTATCGTACGCAGCTGAAGATCCCCGCCGCATGGGCCGAACAGCGGATCGTGCTGCATTTTGCGGGATGTGAGGGTGCACTGTTCGTCTACCTCGATGGTGCCTTCGTGGGCATGAATAAGGATAGCCGCACCCCGGCCGAGTATGATCTGACGCCGCTGGTGCAAGCCGGCAAAACCTACGAACTTGTGTGCGTCAACCCGCGTTTTTCTGATGCGAGCTGGATCGAAGATCAAGACCACTGGTGGCAGGCCGGTATTCATCGTGATGTGTACCTGTATGCAACGCCAACTACCTATCTGCAGGATCTGTCGGTGCAGACCGATCTTGCCGAGGATCTGGCGAGTGCAACCCTGCTTGTGAAGGCGGTTGTGCGCAGCGCAATCGGTACCACACCGGTGGGGAACGTGCACATGCAGCTCTATGATCCTGCCGGGCAGGCACTCTTTGCTGCCCCGATCGAAAGTGTGGTTCCCGGGGAGCCTGCCGGTTATCGTTGGCATAGCGGGTCGCCGCCGAGCGATACGGCTGCGTGCCTGCTCAAGGCGGCGGTCGAGCGGCCGGATCTGTGGAGTGCCGAGCGGCCGGCGCTCTATACCCTTGTGCTGACCCTCGATGCAGGCGGGCAGACGACGAGTACGGCGGTGCGTATCGGGGTCCGCAAGGTCGAGATCCGTGATCGTGAGCTGCGTATCAACAACCGGGCAGTGATGATCCACGGCATGAACCGCCATGATCATAGCGATGAACATGGCAAGGCGGTATCGCGAGCATTGATGCTGCTCGACGCCCAGACGATGAAGGCGCACAATGTCAATGCGGTACGTACCTCGCACTACCCCAACGACCCATACTGGCTGGATCTCTGCGATGAGTATGGCTTCTTCGTGATCGACGAGGCCAATATCGAAAACCACGCGCTGCTGCAACTCTCTG
>CALLZL010000348.1 GCA_937859575.1 uncultured Chloroflexota bacterium | reverse complement strand
GCTGCTGGCAATTGGGTGTGCACTGATGGCCGTCACCAGCCCGCCGCTGGCGGTACTGGTCGTCGTGATGATCTTCCTGACGGTCGGCACTCAGGTGCTGCTTGGGCCGGTGCTCGAGCGTTCTTTCGATCGTGTGCAACAACAACTGGCATACCTGGCGGCCTATGCCCAGGAGCATCTAACGGCGCAGCGCATGCTGGCGGCCTATGCCCAAGAACAGCCGGCAGTGGCGCGCTTCAAGGCGCTGAACGATACCCTGGCACAGCGCAACCTCGATTTTGTGCTGCGTTCGAGTGCCATTGCTCCGCTGCCGAGCCTGGTGGTACGCCTCGCCGCTGCCCTGGTGGTCGGGTTCGGCGGTGTCATGATCATCAACGGCGAGCTGGCGATCGGCCAGTATGTGCAGTTTATCGTCTACCTCGGGTTATTGAGCGGTGCCGCTCAATCGCTGAGCCAGGCATTCGAGCGCCTGCAGCGCCGCCGCCGGGCGTATTGGCGCGGTGCTACGGCGCGTGCCCGATATCGCCGACACCGAAGAGGCCGTCAGCCCACTCTTGCACGGCAACATCCGCTTCGAAGGTGTCGGTGTACGCGCCGGCGGCACCGGCCGCTGGAGCCTGCGCCATGTTGATCTCGAAATCGAGGCCGGCACGACCGTCGGTATCGTCGGGGCAACCGGATCCGGCAAGAGCACGCTGCTCAGCCTGCTTGGCCGTGTGATCGACCCTGACGAAGGGCGGGTGACGATCGACGGCTATGATCTGCGTTCGATCCGGCTTGCCACCCTGCGCAGTACGGTTGTGACGGTGCCGCAAGAGACGCTGCTCTTCAGCATGGAGCTACGCCGCAATATTACGCTCGGCCTGAACAACATCCCCGACGAGCGTATCTTCGAGGCGGCACGGGTTGCACGCCTCACCAATGATCTGGCGCAGCTGCCGCATGGCCTGGGGACGATCGTCGGCGAGCGGGGCGCAACCCTTTCGGGTGGGCAGAAGCAGCGCACGGCGATCGCACGTGCACTGGTGCGCGATCCGCGTGTGCTGGTGCTTGATGATTCGCTGGCGAGTGTCGATACTCACACCACCGCCGAGATCCTGGAAGAGCTGCGTTCGGCGCGTGCCGGCCGCACCTGCCTGATTGTCAGCCAGCGGCTCGCCTCGGTGCGCGATGCAGATCAGATTATCGTGATCGACGAAGGGCGGATCGCCGAACGCGGCACCCACCAGAACCTGCTCGCACTGGATGGCCGCTATGCTGCGATGTACCGCCGTGAACTGCAGCAGGCCGAAGAAGATACCCACGATGCAGATCCCAACTCAGCAACGGAGGATATTCGATGAGCCGCGACCCGCAGACCTCTACCGACGGCGACGTGCGAACGCAGGATGCCGCCCTGATCTGGCTGATGGTGCACACCATGCGGCCCCACTGGCGGCCGCTGCTTGTTGCGCTTATCTTGCTGCTTGCCACGGCGCTGCTGAATGTGGTACCGCCCTATCTGATGCAGCAGGCGATCGACGGCCCGATTGCCGCCGGTGATGTGTCGGGGGTGTTGCCGCTTGCCATCCTGTATGGTGTGGCAGCCCTGCTGATGTTCGCCTTTCAGTATGCCTATACCTACTATCTGCAAAAGGCCGGCCAACGGGCACTGGCCGATCTCCGCACTCGCATGTTCGAGCATATCATGAAGCAGTCACAATCCTTCTTCGGCAAAATGCCGACCGGGGATCTCGTGACGCGCCTGACAAGTGATATCGATACTATCAATGCACTGCTCTCTTCAAGCTCGGTGACGATCCTGGTCGAAGGGGTGACCCTGATCGCAATCGTGATCGTTATGTTCGCCGTTAACTGGCAACTGGCTCTCCTGGCGGTGATTGTCTTACCGGTGCTGGCAATGGTCACGCGCTTCTTCCGCGTGCGAATTCGCGCCTCTTCCACCGGCGAACGCACCGCACTGGCGCGTACCAGCGCATTCCTCAACGAACATCTGCATGGCATGACGGTTGTGCAGCTCTTCGGCCATCAGGCCGCCGCTGCCAAAGAGTTCGACACCTTCAACTGGAACTACCGCCAGGCGCTGCTCTCACTGCGCCGGCATAGTGCCTACTTTCTTGCGACCCAGGAGGTGCTTGCGGCTGTCGGCCTGGCACTGGTGCTGTATGGCGGCGGCCAGGGGGTGCTTGCCGGCTGGGCGACACTCGGAACACTGGTGGCTTTTATTCAGTATACCGAGCGTGCCTTCCAGCCGGTACTACGGCTTGGCGAACAGTACAACGCAGTACAGATCGCCCTCGGTGCCGCCGAACGTGTCCAGCGCATGCTGCTGAGCGAACCGTCGGTACCTGAGCCGGCCCAGCCACTCGAACTGCCGCGTGTACGGGGTGCCGTCGAACTGCGCCATGTGGCCTTCTCGTATGTCGCCGACGAACCGGTGCTGCGCGATGTGTCGCTCACCATCCCGGCCGGCCAGAGTGTAGCGGTCGTTGGAGCGACCGGTGCCGGCAAATCGAGCCTGGTGGGTCTGCTGGCGCGCTTCTATGATCCACAACAGGGCAAAATCCTGCTCGATGGCGTCAATATCCGTCAGCTCAGCCTGAACAATCTGCGCCGGGCAGTGGCGGTGGTGCCGCAGGATCCGGTCTGCCTGCCGGGGTCGATCGCCTTCAACATTCGGCTCTACCGCGACGACATCAGCGATGCCGAGGTGAAACGCGCCGCCGAGCAGGCAAATGCAGCCCACTTCATCGAGCAACTGCCCGGTGGGTACGCCTACGAACTCGCCCCGGGCGGTGCGAACATTTCGGTCGGCCAGCGGCAACTCCTGGCGCTGGCGCGAGCGCTGGCGCTCAGCCCCGAAGGGGTACTGGTGCTCGATGAGGCCACGAGCAGTATCGATACCGAGGCCGAGGCATTGATCCAGGAGGCACTGGCACGCATTTTGCGGACACGTACCAGTGTGGTGATCGCACACCGCCTCAGCACCATCCGCAATGCCGATCGGATCATCGTCATGCATCGCGGCCAGATCGTCGAGGATGGCGACCACGAAACGCTGCTGCTGCGCAACGGCTATTATGCGCGGTTGCATCGCCACCAGCTTGCCGCCCGCAGCGAGACCTAACATGCGCACAAGTGTCTGGCTGGTACGCCACGGGCAGACGACCTACAACCGCGAGCGACGCTATCAGGGGCAGGCCGACAGCCCGCTCACGACATATGGGCGCGCCCAGGCGGCGGCGCTGGCCCGCCGGCTGGTGCGGCAGCCCTTCAGCCATGCCTTCGTCAGCCCAAGTAGCCGGGCATCCGACACAGCCGCCGCCATCCTGGCCGGGCGAACAATTACAGCCGTCGGCGATGCTCGTTGGGCCGAAACGGCGCATGGCCGCTGGGAAGGGCTCACCTACGCCGAAGTTGTGGCACGCTTTCGGGAAGAGGCGGCACGGCGCTTTGCTGATCCGCTTCATGGGCGCGCCGAAGGCGGCGAAAGCCTGGTGGAGGTTCACCAACGGGTCGCAGCTGCCTGGAACGATCTGCTACGCGACCATCCCGGCGGGCGCATTCTGGTTGTCAGCCACGCCACACCCATCCAGCTCATTCTGTGTGCTGTCGGCAATCTGCCGCCGAGCCAACACTGGCGCTGGCGAATTGATCTCGGCAGCCTCACGGTGCTGGATGTCTACAGCAGCGGCCCAATCGTACGCATGGTCAATATGCTCCCACCGCTGCGTGGCTGAACGGCTGGCGGGTTTGGTTCCCAGCTAGGGAAAGAGCTCATCCATATCCGAATAGTTCTGCTCGCGGCTGGCAACCGTGGTTTCGCGGGCACCCATGGCGCGGTAGAAGGCGGCATCATACGGCCGGGTACGGATCACCACCGGCATCGGTACCGCATGGCCAAGCACCAGCGCCTGCTGGCGTGTATCGAGGCTGGCAAGCACGGCCCGCAGGCTCGCCGAACCACTGACACCGGTAAACACCGCATCGATGTCGCGGTCGTCGTTGAGCAGTGCCGTCACCCGGCTGCCGAGCTGGCTCATAACCTCGCCATCGATCGACGACGGGCGCTGATCGACGACCAGGAGCGTCACGCTGTACTTGCGTAGTTCGCGGGCAATTGTGCCGAAGATCGTCTGGCGCGCCGAGGCAGGGTTGAGGAATTTGTGCGCCTCTTCGATCGTAATCATGAGCTGGCGCGGCCGATCAGCGCTGTTTTTCGTCCGCAGATATAGTTCGGTCTGCTCGACCCAACGGCGGTGGATGCGGCGCGTGATGATATTGGCCACCAGCATATATGCCAGTGCGTCGCGGTAGCGGCCGAATTCAAGCACCACATGCTTGCCGCGTTCGAGGTGGCCGATCAGCCGGTCGATCAGCCCGGCAGGTGCCGAATCCTTCACGAACCCCTGCCGCGCCACCTGTTCGAGCTTGCGCTTGAGCGCACTCAACGCCCCGGCATGCGCCCCGGCCTCTTCGGCAAAACCGCGCAATGTCCCGGCGTCCATCTCCAGCAGCGCCTTCAGCCAGCGCTCTTTGAAGCGATCCACCAGCAGATACGACGACTCCGTCGCGGTTGAGGTCAGGTTCAGCTCGTCGCGCAGTAGTTCGATATCACCAACCTCGATCTGATCGAAGCCGATCGCGACCTCTTCATCGACATTCACGCCGCGGTTGCGCGAAGACGCCGGATCGAGCGAGTAGACCAGCACCTGCGGCCCGAAGAGCTGGCGCAACCCTTTGACGAAGGTGCCGTCTTCGGAGGTCGCATCCTGGCCATACTCGCTGTGCATATCGAAGATCAGGTTCGATGCCACATCGGCCTTGATCGTCCCACACAGCATCAGGCGCGTCAGGAAGCTCTTACCGGTGCCGCTCTTGCCGAATATACCATTGGAACGCTCAACCAGCCGGTTCAGATCAATACACACCGGTACGTCCATGTCGAGCGGCCGGCCGATCTCGAAATGGGTGGCATCCTCACCGCCAAACACACGCTGGAAGTCGCTCTCATCGGCTTCAAGCACCGGTGCAAAATGGCGCGGCACGGTTTTGGGCGGGCGCAACCCTTCGTTGACATCATTGGGGAGCATGAGCATCGGCTTGAGTGGGTCGAAGTGCCCGCCAGCACTTCGTAGATAAATGGATCGCCGTCAGGCGGATCCGCCAGCACCTTCTGGTTGGTCGCCTCGAGTACCACGTCGGTCACCATGGCAAAGAACTCGTTCTTTTCGCCACGCACCACCACAAACTGGCCGACGCGCAGATCTTCAACACTCTCGCCACCCTCAAGGCGTGCCGAAAGCCCTTCGACCAATGAGCCGCTGGTGATCACCCCCAGCCGTGTTCGGTTTTCCCGCGCCATAGGTTCTTCTTTTCCTTATGTCTCTTCACCAAAATAGCTCAGCCCAAAGCCGAATGGGAACAGCGGATCATCAGTGTCGTGCGGCAGATCGGGATGCTGCGCCCGGACTGACTCCATCGAAGCGGGCAACTCAAACGGCAGCCGCGCCGACGGTTCAAAGCGGCCGATCAGCACATCGAACAATGCTTCGTCGCTTGCACCGAACTCGCCGATCAGTGCCGCACATTCGGCCGCAATCTCGGGGATCACCGCCGGCCGATCAAGATGGATCGCAACCACCGTCGGCACCGCCGCCAGAATGGCCCGAATACGACCAAGTTCCGGTTCCTTAAAATCGAGATCACCGGCATGAAACAGCTGCTCAAGGAAATCCCCGTTACGCGGTTGGTAGGGTGTCGCCAGGCGAATGATTGCCAGATCGGCATCAGCCGGTGCCGCAACCAGCTCGCCATGCTGTGCCGCCACATCGGCGGCAATACCTTCGACATACAACCGCAGGCCGCCGGCAAGCGGCAGCACCGTTTCGCCGTGCATGGTGCCGTTCTTCAGCAGCACCATGGCACGCCGTTGGGCAAGCGCCCCGGCCTCGCGGAATCCCGGGCTGCCAACGATCGCCTCAGCCACTGCCGCATCGAGGTATGGAGCATCAAACAACCCGAGGCGGAACTTCTCGCGCAGCAGGCGACGCACCGACTCATCGATCCGCGCTTCGGTGATCGCACCACGCTCGACAAGCGCCACCACCAACTCGGGGCAGGCTTCGCCGCCGAACTGATCGATCCCGGCCTCAAGCGCCTTCTGCAAGCGCTGCTCGGGCGTCAGATGCTCGATACCCCATGCCCGCGCCACCATGACCATATCACCGATCCGCACATCGTTGATCAACCCCCAGTCGGAACAAACCACACCATCAAAACCATAGCGTATACGCAGCATCTCGGTGATCACCTGCTTGCTGAAAGCGAAGCCGACCGGTTCAAGCGGCGTACCGATCGGCATGCCATAGTATGGCATGATCTGGGCTGTTCCGGCTGCAAAGGCCGCTTCAAATGGAATCAAGTGGTAGTCGAAGTTATCGCCGGGATAGATCTGCTCGCGGCCATAGGCAAAATGCGGATCTTCACCATCCAGCTGCGGCCCGCCGCCCGGGAAGTGTTTGGTCATACAGGCAACGCTCTGGGTACCGAGTTCACGGCCCTGAAAGCCACGAATATAGGCGGCCGTCAGCGCTGCCGCCACATGCGCATCTTCGCCGAAGGTGCCGTTGATGCGTGCCCAGCGCGGCTCGGTTGCCAGATCGGCCATGGGGTGCAAGGCCACCCGAATACCGAGTGCGAGGTATTCCTGACGCGCGATATCGCCAAACTGTTCGACCAGCGCCGCATCGCCAATCGCCGCCATGCCAATCGGCTCGGGCCATTGCGAAAGGTGGCTGGCGGCAAAACTGGTCAGCGGATTATGGGCAAACGAATGACGCGGATCGGAAGAGATCGTCACCGGGATGCCGAGGCGCGTCTGCGCGGCTAGTTCCTGTAAGCGGTTGTGCCATACGGCGGCGAGGGTCGGCGGCGGCAGCGCATGCACATTGAAATGGGTCATGTGCTTGCCATGAAGCAGATCGGCAATCGGCTGACGGAACGGCCCGAATGGCGGCGGTTCCAGCGTGCCGTCCGGGTTCACGCCGGCGATGGTGTGGAACATAAGCCCGGCCTTTTCGGCCAGTGTCATCTGCCGCAGCAGATCCTCAACCCGTTCGCCGATCGGCCGGCGCGGATCTTCGTATGGGTCGAGCCGGCCATTCTTGTTCAGATCGCGAAAGCTGATCCCATCTTCTTCCAGGTGCGGCACATCATTCATGGCTTCCTCCTTGCTGCTATTGTACCTTTTTTTGGTGGATGTATGCCGGTGCCGCACCTGGCTCTAGAGCCAGGTGCAACACGATTGATCATTGAAGCCGCACGCATCTTGCGCACATGCGGGCGGGATGCCCGCGCTCCCAGGATGTGGATGGCTCAAGGATTCTGCACCTAGCTATCGGGCTTATGCGTTCTCGTGACAGGTAGGTGTGGCAGGAGCTGGATGTCGCTGCTGCGCGCAGCGGGAGGAGTTGCATGTCATGCTGAGTGTCGCGAAGTATCTCTCAGGGGATGGGGCGGCACACATCGCATCCCGTCACCCGCAGAGATCCCTCGCCGCACAGCGGCTCAGGATGACATCCAGGCCCGGGGGGATTGGGCAAATACGTTTGCGCAGCGGCACAAA
>CALLZL010000347.1 GCA_937859575.1 uncultured Chloroflexota bacterium | reverse complement strand
AGGCTCGGCGGATTCGCGACCACAATCGGAATGGTACTGCTCGGCTGGGTACGGAGCGCCGCACCGGCCGGTACCGTCACCTGTAGCAGGTTTGCACTAAGCCGCTGGGTTGTCAGTGCCGTTCCATTCCAGCGCACAGTTGCCAGGCGGGTGAAATCACTACCGCTCACGAAGAGTGTCAGTGGTGTGGTATCGGCCAGATCGACGATCGCCGGGTAAGGCGAGAACGCAAGAGCCGGCGCATCATGAATGATCGGCCCCGGATTCGGCACTGGCGTCCAGTAGTGGAGTACCCGATGATTATTTGTGTCGGCAACTACAATATCCTGATAATCGACATGAAACGCAATGCCGCTCGGTTCACTTAATGTCAACGATCCGGGTGTCTGCGAGGCTGTACCCGAACTGAATGAAGCCTGACCAAACACCCGATCGGCATTTGTGTCGCTGTCGCTCCCACTCTGGTTGTACTGCAACACGCGGTTGTTGCCTTTATCGACAACATACAGATTGCGATTTTCATCGATGGTCACATCAACCGGTGAGCGCAATGTACTACTGGATGTGCCGGGAATGCCGGTGCTTAACGTCTCCTGGCCGAAGACCTTGGTTGCCGCCATGCCGCTTGTCAGGGGGGCATCGAAGCGCAAAACCCGGTGGTTGTTGGTGTCGGCGACATAGAGGTTTCCGTCGCCATCGAGCGCCAGCCCGGTCGGGCCGTCGAGGGTCGTCGCACTGGTAGCGCCGCTCCCACCAATCACGATCGATGCAGCCATGCCGAGCGGTGTACTGAAGGGTGGCACGAAGATCAACACCCGGTTGTTGCCAGTATCGGCAACATACACCCGCCCGGCGGTATCGGTAGCAACGCCTTGCGGCGCATTCAGGTTTGCCGGGCCGGCACCACTACCAAACGAGGTATAGCCGCTCTGGCCAAAAACATAACTGGCATTCATGCCGCTGGCAAACGGCGCGGTAAATCGCAGCACCCGATTGTTACCGGTATCGGCAACCAGCAACTGGGTCGCGCTCCCATCAAACATCACATCCACCGCCGTCGGGCGGCTCAGCGACGACTGGCTGGTTGTCTGGGGCGTCTCGAAGAAGCATGCGGTCTGGCCGAGGCAGGCATCGGCGCTATTCCCCAGATTGGGTGGCAGGAGTGTCGTGTGATTGACCACCAGCACCCGGTTATTGTCGCGGTCGGCAATATAGGTGCGCGACGCATCGAGCGCCACACCGGTCGGCGCATCGAGCGTACTCGAACTTGGTGTCGGGTTGCTGCGGCTGGTAAAATCCACCTGGCCGATCAGATCATCAGCTTCGGTATCGGGTGCCAGGGTACCGGGTGCCCCCTGAGCCTGCGGTATACTCACAAACGACACAACGATCAATGTGAACATGAGGAAGCCCATGATCGCATGTGCCGGCCGGTTCGTCTGCCGTCTCGAGAACTTCATAGCGCAGTTCCTTGTACCTGTTACCGAGGATGGTATTAGAGTAGCATGCAGGATGCCACAGACGATGCGAAAGAGCATGACAATATGATGTCAGCAGATGACAGGAGGATATCAGATCGGCAGCGGGTGGCGCTGCTGAGCGCCGAATATGCGCCGCAACCCGGTGGGATCGGTGATTATACGCAGCAACTGGCGGCGGCGCTGCGGCACGGCGGCACCATGGTAACCGTCATCAGCGGCGCCCAAGCGGCGCAAGTCAGCGATATTCCAACCTATCGGCTGCCGCTAACGCACTGGGATTGGCGTTGCTGGCAGGCGATCATGGCAGCTTGCCGCGATCTCCAGGCCGATATCCTGCATATTCAGTATCAGACCGGGGCATACGGCATGCACCCGGCAATCAACTTCTTGCCATGGCGGCTGCGCCGTATCGCCCACCGGCCGGCTGTGGCCGTCACGGCGCATGATTTGTTGGTACCGTATCTCTTCCCCAAGGCGGGTGTCCTCCGCAGCTGGGTGACACAGCGGCTCCTCGGCGATGCCGATATGACGATTGTGACAAACCAGAGTGATCATGCACAGGCGGCACGCTTTGTCGCCGGCTCACGCCTCGAACTGGTGCCAATCGGTTCGAATATTGCGGTTGCCGCACCGGATGGGTATGATCGTGCCGCGTGGCGTGCGCAGGCGGGGATCAACGAGCAGACCACCCTGGTGGTCTTCTTTGGCCTGATCTCGCGCACCAAAGGGCTCGACACACTGCTTGCCGCGCTGGCAATAGTGCCTGGTGATGTACGGCTGATGGTGGTTGGTGGGGAGGCACCGACAGAGCAAGACAAGCACGTTGCCGCCATGGCCTGCGAACAGATCGCTGCACTCGGCCTGCGTGATCGTGTCATTATTACCGGTCATCTGCCGGCCGCCGATGTCTCTGCACATCTGCTCGCCGCCGATATCGTTGCCCTGCCATATACCGATGGTGCCTCCTTCCGGCGCGGCAGCCTGCTCGCCGCGCTGACACATGGCATCCCGATCGTGACAACCGGTGAGAGATATGTGGCGGCTCCCGATGGTGCCGAGTTGTGCGATGGTGTGCATGCGCTGCTGGTGCCGCCCGGCGACGCGGCGGCACTGGCGCTGGCGATCAGCAGGCTGCGTGGCGATCGGGCGGCAGCAGTGGCGCTTGGTGCAGCAGGGCAGCAGTTTGCCGCCCGCTTTGGCTGGAATGATATTGCCGAACGGCATCGCCATATCTACCAGCGTATGCTCGGCCTCGCTAGCAAGATGCAGAAGGGTTGATGATTGGCGCGCCTGGCGCAGATCACGGGTGTTTACCCTTCAGGGCGGGAAGCCCACAAGCCTTTATAGCCAAGTGCAAAATGATTGATCATTGGGACCGTGCGCATCTTGCGCACATGCGGGCAGGACGCCCGCGCTCCCAGGATGCGGATGGCTCAAG